>CAXTGN010000026.1:2361-20676 GCA_964243455.1 uncultured Acidobacteriaceae bacterium | reverse complement strand
CGGCATCATGCCCTGGGTCAGCAGGAGCCGACCATTCACATACACCTCGTAGGAGGTGTAGATGGCAGGCAGGTACAGGCTGTAGGACTCGTCGCCGGCGGGCACCGTCAAGCGAAAGCGATACCACGCGGTGCCGTTCAGGTTGTGATAGCCGACCGCGTCCCAGTCCGCGGCGCTGCTGACCAGCGCCCAATGCGAATCGTCAAAGCGCGGATCAGCCCAGCGAGGGTCATCCCCGGGTTGAAAGCGCCACTGTCCCTCGAGCGAGGTAAGCGGTTCCCGCTCGGTCGCGAGGGAGTAGGTCGTTTGCGGATCTGCCGCAGGTTCGGCCGGCACCGCAGGTTTTGGAGCAGGCGCAGCTTTCACGTTCGCGCAGAATGCCGCTGCCGGGTGGAGGAAACCGAGCAGCAACACGAGCTGGAGCAGGCAGCGCTTCATGGCAGGGCAGTTGGCCCGAGTGTACCGGAGAGCGACGATCTGGAGTAGAGTACGGTTGCCGCGGATGGGCAGATCTCGGGCGGTCAGGGCTTGCCGTCCGAAGCCGTGGCCTCTCCCGAGGGCAGATGCCTCCGCACACATCGCGTTTGGGGAAGGGCATCATAGGAGGACGGCGCGGCTCACAACAGGGCGGGGTCGTCCAGATTCGTACGGAGGCAGCAACGATGCGAGTGGGGCTGATGACGCGGGAATACCCGCCCTATGTGTACGGCGGTGCGGGTGTGCACGTCGAGTATCTTTCACGCGAACTCGCCAAGCAGATCGAAGTTGAGGTCCATGCCTGGGGTGACGTCCCGGCGCATGAAGAGATCCCGGGTCACACAGAGCCGCCCAACCCCAACCTCCAGCTGCACTTTGAGCAGCCCTGGAACGCGATCACGGACGGCACCAAGGCCAAGTTCAAGGGCGCGCTCGAGGCCCTGTCACTGAACCTGCTTCAGCAGCTCCATCTGGACGAGCTCGATGTGGTGCACACGCATACCTGGTACGTATCCATGGCCGGCTTCTGGGCCAAGAAGCTGTACGGCATCCCGTTTGTTCTTACGACGCATTCGCTGGAGCCGCTGCGTGCCTGGAAGGCCGAGCAGCTCGGCTCCGGCTACGCCCTGAGCTCCTGGATGGAGCGCACCGCGATTTTGGATGCGGACGCGATTGTGGCCGTCTCCAACGGCACCAAGGCGGACATCCTGAAGGCCTACCCAGACGTCGACGAGAGCCGCATCCACGTCATTTACAACGGTATCGACCTCCAGCAGTACCAGTACACCGAGAACACGAGCGCGTTGGACAAGTACGGCGTCGACAAGACCCGGCCGTATGTCTTGTTTGTCGGCCGTATCACCCGGCAAAAGGGTGTCACGCATCTGGTCGACGCTATTCAGTACCTGCCGCCGGGGACCCAGGTCGTCCTCTGCGCCGGGGCGCCCGACACGCCCGAGATTGCCGAAGAGATGCGCAACAAGGTGGAGGCCGTGCGCAAGAGGACACCTGGCAGCCAGGCCGCTGCGGTCGAGGTGCACACCGAGCCGGGCATTACGCCGGAGGGGCACGCCATCGCGACCGGAGACCCCACGGGGTCGGGCCACAATATCGTGTGGATTGAGCAGATGGTCACGAAAGAAGAGGCCATCCAGCTCTACTCGCACTGTGCCGTCTTCTGCTGCCCTTCGGTGTACGAGCCGTTCGGGATTATCAACCTGGAGGCCATGGCGTGCGGCGCGCCGGTCGTTGCTTCCGCCACGGGCGGCATCCTGGAGGTTGTGGTGGAAGGGGAAACAGGCCACCTTGTGCCGTTTGCCCAGGACCCCACCACGGGCTTTGCCGCCGAGCCGCAGCAGTTTGCCAAAGACCTGGCCAGCAAAATCGTCGCCCTGATGTCCGATCCGGAGAAGTCGAAGACTTTTGGAGCTGCCGGCAGGAAGCGGGTCGAAGCCCAGTTCAGCTGGACCGCGATTGCGGATCAGACGGTGGCGCTATATCAGGCGCTCATTGCTCAAGGCAAAAGCGCGTAGCCGAGGCTCCGCCCCGGCTGGCCCGTTCAGTTCGGGTTGATCAGGCATCCGTGGTGGCGATCGTTCGTCCAGCAGCCCAGTAAATCGGTTGCCATTCTGCGTTCTTTCGGCAGGGCGCTGGAGTCGCCCACGATCTGCTGAACTTGCTGTTTCGCCTGGGCATACGACTCAGGCGAGAGCGTGATTCTGTTCAGGTGTTGCAAGAGACCGAGCGATTCCACCGGTATCCAGCAGCGGAAGAAGGTGTTCATTCACCTCCGGGTTTTGCGGCTGGGCCAGGGCGATGGCGCGTACGGTCTCGGCGAGGCTTTCCGGGGTTTGATCGGGGCGTTGGGCGAACGCCGCAACCGCCGCCTGCACCTCGGGTGAATCAGGTCCTTCCGTGATGGCCGTCTTCGGGTCCACCTCAAAGGTGGCGCCTGCCGGCAGCACGATCCAAAGCATATTCGGTCCCCAGGCAGGTCCCGGCCCCCTGGAGAGCGTGCCGTTCGCATGGCCAGGGGCTCCAGTCTCCGGATCCGGCCGTGGTTTCGTCGCATCGGGGCGCTTCAACTCCTCGAGTGCCAGTTGGAGCAGTTCCGGCGGTTTCGGATGGACGAAGAGCAGGCCTTTCAATACCAGGAACGTGAGCTTCCGACGGCTGAATCGGGATCGTGCAGCCGTGGCGCGGTCCGGTCGATATAGGGCACCAGCATGGCGCGGGCGTTCGTGTCTGGCACTCGTTGTTCCTGTCCCCGGGACTCAATGGCAAAGAGCATCAGCATCGCCAGGCGGCGTAATTGCGCCTGCGGTGCGTCCATATCGCTGAGCAGGATCGGCAGTTGCTGCTGGAGTGTCCCCAGGTCCGTCATTTGCACGAGGTCGTCCACGCCTGCCGTGAGTTCTGGAGGGAATGGGTCAGGTTGTGTGGGCAGGGACGCGTCGAAGGCCGCAAGGCCGGAAGGCGCGGGCGCGCTTTGGGGCCGGCTCGGGCCAGCGGTGGCCAGAAGGGCCAGCAAGGGCAGGAAATGGCGAGTTCTCAGTCGATCCATGGGCCTGGGGTCCCAGCGAGTGTCAAAAAGCGACACAGACGCCACGCGGGCATCCTATAATTGTGAGCCTAGACGCCGCAACAGGCGCGCCCACTCAGGAGTTCCGCAATGGCTAACCTTCTCGATCAGCTCAAAACCATGACCACGGTGGTCGCCGACAGTGGCGACATCAACTCCATCAAGACTTTCAAGCCGACCGATTCGACGACCAATCCTTCGCTCATTGCTGCCGCGGCGGAGATGCCCGAGTACCAGTCGATCGTGGACGATGTGCTGACGCAGGCACGTGAGTCGCTCGGCCCCGAGGCCGAGGACAAGGAAGTCGCGGCTGCTGCCTTCAAGACGCTCGCCGTCGCGTTCGGCCGCAAAATCCTGGAGATCGTTCCGGGGCGGGTCTCCACCGAAGTGGATGCGCGCCTGAGCTACGACAGGGAAAAGACGAAGGAGCAGGCGCATGACATCATCCATCAGTACGATCAGGCCGGGATCGGCCGTGAGCGGGTGCTGGTGAAGATCGCTTCCACCTGGGAAGGCATTCAGGCGGCGAAAGACCTCGAAGAGGA
Organism: uncultured Acidobacteriaceae bacterium; assembly: GCA_964243455.1. Taxonomy (GTDB): domain Bacteria; phylum Acidobacteriota; class Terriglobia; order Terriglobales; family Acidobacteriaceae; genus Granulicella. The sequence goes on along the minus strand of CAXTGN010000026.1, from coordinate 17,073 downwards.
AGGCATCCACTGCAATCTGACGCTGCTCTTCGGTCTGCATCAGGCAGTCGCCTGTGCCGAGGCCAAGGTCACCCTGATCTCGCCGTTCGTCGGTCGCATCCTGGACTGGTACAAGCACGACACCGGCAAGGACTATCAGGGTGCCGATGATCCCGGAGTTCACTCGGTCACGGAGATCTATCACTACTACAAGAAGTTCGGGTACAAGACGCAGATCATGGGCGCCAGCTTCCGCAATATCGGCGAAATCGAAGAGCTGGCCGGCTGCGACCTGCTGACCATCGCCCCGAAGCTGCTGAAGGAGCTGCAGGAGAAGGAAGGCACCCTGGAACGCAAGCTTGACACGTCCAAGGCATCTTCGGATTCCATCGAAAAACTACACATGGACCAGGCCACCTTCGAAAAAATGCACGAGGCCGATCGCATGGCACACGACAAGCTGAAGGAGGGCATCGAGGGCTTCTCCGAAGCTCTGGAGAACCTGGAAAACCTGCTTGCCAAGCGTGTTGCCGAGTTGAGCAAGGAGCCGGTTGGCGCCAAGTAAGCGGATCTAGATGTGGCTCACGAAGAGGCTGGCTGAGGCCAGCCTCTTTCTTCTGCAAGTCAGGGCAAGGTGCATCGACTGCGGTCAGACAGCACGCCTGCCAGATCGGTGAGGCCACCTGGTCCTTTCGGTGGGGTGCAGGGCATCATCGTCAGCAGGGGCTGATCGGGCTCACCCCCGACGCCGCCTCCGGGTGTGAGTGCACGTACCCGGTACACCTCCCCGAAAGGTGCGTCCGTAAACAGCCCTTTTGGCTCATAGGCATCCGGCGACCGGTCGAGTACGACCGCACTCAGCGCGCCGTCGCCCATCGCTTGCCGGAACTGCGCAAGTGCAGGTCCGTACCCGCGGCCCAGCACGGCATCGAGCGCGTCCATGTCGGCGTGTAGCGGTTTTCCGGCCATGATGCCGTCATAGCTGTGATCCACCACCCACACGTCCCCGGGCGTTTTCCGTAGAGCGTCGATGAAGGCCATGCGTGCCTGGAGATTACCGGTCGGGATCTCCGCCGGACGGTACAGGTGCATGGCGAGTTGCACAAAGGCCAGCAGCCACAACATTGCAGAAAATGCCGCTTTCACCTCTGCGGGGATTCCAGCAAACGTCTCCAGGTGCAACAGCAATCGATGCAGCGCCACACCGGCTAACACCGCGATCCACGCATACAGGGGAATGATCGCGTTCAGGTTGGCGCCGACATGCGCGCGAACGTACCCGATGGCTGCCGTGAGCAGAACGGACACAAGGGCGAAGTATGTGCCGTCACGCTCACGCCAGCGCAGCCCTGTAAACAACGCGGCCCCTGCAATCAATGCGCAAGCGATCGGCAGCGGAGACAGGAGGTCGGCAAAGGGGAACATGGCCGCCGTGTGCATGGACCACTGGATGACTCCCGTGGTGCCGAAGGCGTAATACGTAAACCAGCCATGCGTCACGCGCTGCAGGAAGACGATCGAAGCCACGACCAGCGCAAGGTAGACGCCCATCCCGGTCAACATGCGGCGGGGCCGTTGCCAATCGATCAGGAAGACGGCCAATCCTAATGGAAGGTAGGTCTGTTTGGTCAGGAACGCCAGCCACCACAGCGAGGCCGCACCCACGGGGTACCCGTGCCGAGTGGCCAGCAGCGCCGCAAGGAAGAAGAATAGCGCCAGGGAGTCGACGCGGCCCACGTCATACCAGCCCAGCACAAACGCGTACAGGCTGGCAAAGACGCCCACTGAAAACAGCGCCGTCGCACGTTGGCGTGTCTCGTGAAAGGCCAGCGCGAAGATCAGCCCAAAGCTGCCCAGCGTCGCAATGATGGAGATCAGGCGGGTTGCCGCGTACTGAATGCCAACTACCTTCGTCACCGCGGCGGACAAATAGAAGAACAGTGGCGCGTACAGAAACGGAGCCCACTCCATGCTGGGCGACGAGTAGAGCGCGTAGCCATGCCGTAGGCGCCATACCGAGGTCAGCATCCCGCTTTCCATGCGGTCGACCTCAAAGGGATAGTGCAGGCGCCGCCACGCGACCCAAAGGAAAAGGACGATGAACAGGGCAGAAAAGGCCAGGGTAAGACCACGCAGAAGGGGGACGCCTCTGCGGTCGAGGCTGCGCAGCATGGGCCGATTCTACATGCTGAGAAGGCAAGCTCTGATCGCAGAGCCGCTGCGTCAGGGCGTGGGATTGAAGGCTGCGATGCTTGCGGCCTGTTCCGCGGACACCGTTCTCTGCAGTGGGTAGGCGAAGAAATTACTGCGCCCAAGCTGCACCCATCCCTCCGGCTTCACCCCGCTGTTCGGAAACAGGCTCACGATGTAGCGCAGTCCCATGTTCGCCAGCGGCCTGGTGACTGTGCCCTTGTCGCGAAGGCCGCTCCAAACATCCAGCGGACTGGCTTCACCCGGCGTCTCCACCTCGGCCAGGATCTGCGTTCCTGCCAGGCGCGCCCAGTAGAAGTCGGTATAGCAGGCCAGGTCGCCCATGCACGCCACCTTGTCCCCGGGCTGCAGGCCAAGCTTGTCCAGCGCGGCGGCCGCTGTAAAGACCTGCGGATCGAATCCCGGATGACTCTGCTCCGGAACGGGGATGTGGCGGCGGCGATCCGCCAGGTACGTCACGGCCTGGCTCAGCGCAATGCCGGCAAAGAGCAGGACCAGCGCACTCGCAACGGCGGTCGTATACCCACCTCGCACCGTGCCTGTTTGTTGCCCATCCGCGGCGCGTTCCGCAGACTGCAAACTGGCAAACAGGGGCAACACGACCAGGAACAGGGGCGCTGTCAGATAGCGATCCTGCACATCGATGGGCAGATAGATGGCAAACATCAACACGCCCCAGGCCATCGGGGCCAAGAACCACAGGGAAGCCGACCACCGTTCCTGCCCTTGCTGGCCGTTCTTGCTCCGCAGGCGCGGCCACGCGGCCCCCGCCGCCAGAAGAACACCCAGCAGCACAAAGATCTCCGGCCGCCCCAGCAGGTAGCGCACGAACACAACCAGATTGCGTGCCAACCGCAGCAGATGTCCCTGCATCCAGACATGCGGCTTGATGCCCAGCGTCCACCACGCCGGATCGAACCACAGCGGAAACGTGCCGGTGGGGTGGGCGAGATAGCTGAAGGTCGGCGGCTCGGTCGCAAGCGCGATCTCGGGATGAAGGAACGTGCCGCCCGCGTGGCCCAGGTCACCGTGGTACCACTCGTGCCAGCGCGGCGTCATGTCGATGAAGAAGGCGTAGTTGAGCCGCGCGGACTCGCCCGTTGTGAAATGCCCAAGCTGCCGCGAGATTGCCAGGATGTAGGGTCCCGCAACCAACGCAAACAGAGCCGCAAACATCGCCGAGCCAAGCCACACCGACCGGCGCGCGACGCCAGTCCGCCCCAGCCCCGACAAGATGAGGGCAGCGATCAACGCAAGCGACGGAAGGAAGGCAAAGGATTTGGTCAGGTACGCCAGCCCCAGCGTAATACCCAGTGCCGCGTAGATCCGTAGCGCGCGGGGTGCACACAAATGACGCACCAGCAGCCCACCGGCAATCATCAGCAGCGCAAACAGCAGCGTATCCGCCCGCGGTGCGGCCACGGGCAGCTCGCGGCCCAGGCTCAGGGTGAGCAGCGCCAGGCCCAACAGATGCACAGCCTCGTCGGGCAGTGCGGCGCTTTCCGCCTTACTCCACAACGCACGAGCCTGCGTCAGGCCGCTTGTAAAGAAAACACTCGCCGCCATGGCAAGCAGAAAGATCGCGACATCCGTGTAACGAACGACTGCCAGCTCGCGCCACAACGCCGGATGCACCATGCGTTCGGCGAGCGCCAGGACGGCAGGGTATCCGGGGTTCCAATAGCCGTTGACCGCCAGCCCTGCACGATGGGTGTTCAGGTACTGGGCGATGTCCAGGAACGACGTGCCATCGCCGTCCATCATGTACACGTCAAAGCGTGCGTAGCCGATCGCGGCCAGAAGCAGAAGGAGCGCATAGGCCCAGAGCAGTTTGCGGCCAAAGGTGCGAAACACGAACAGCTCCGGGGGAAAGGTGGGTTCAGGATAGGGCAGCGACCTCCATGAGGTTCCTACAAAGCCGCGGACTCGCCTACTCGCGGCGTTCCGTCCGCTTCGGGAAGACATCTGTCGGCACCGCGACGTTCTCCTGCCACTCCACCTGAAACTTGCCCGTGTACCCAAAGAGCTTGCCCCAGCGCCGGTTCGTCACGACGACCTCAATGCGGAAGCACGCCTCGGCATCGTCGTACCACTCGCAGACCTCGGCATATCCGCTCAGCGCCATGGGGAAGCGGAACGCAATTGGCCCCTCGTAGAAGCGCTGCTCGCCGGATCGCAGGCGAATGCCGCCGTTCGGGGCCACGCTCATCGCGATGTCGACCGCCAGATGCTGGTGCGATCCCAGGTAGTCGACGATCATGCCACGCTGTTCGCTGTAGATCATGTAGGCATCGAACCGGCGTCGGCGTCCCAATTCAAACGTACGCAACCACGTCACGGTCTCCCGCCCAAAGCTGTCCTTGTACGCATAGTTCTGGATGGTGAAGGGCACATTCTCCCCACGTTCCGGGAACATGATGGCCCGCCAAGTGCCGATCCAGAGAAATGGCAGCGTATACCATCGGCCATGCCAGACGCTGCCCATGGTGCCGCGCCCGATGGCACCCACCCCGCTCTCGCTGTCGAAGCCGAAGCGCCGTCGGATCATGGGGTGCAGGCGCGCGAAGGCTTCTTTGCCCAACACGCGTTCGTAGATCGAGTGTTGCTCACTCATCGTTCCGTCCCCTCTGCTTGGCGCGCGGGAGGCCGCCGATGGCAGCGGCCCGCAAACGCGCTGTAACGCCATGCCCACCAACCGGTCATGCTCAGCGCGAAGACCGAGAGGTTCAGCGTGACCGGGTTGAAGGCCGCCGTCATGTACTCCGGTGAACGCAGCGCCACACCGATCAGCGCCAACACCATAGCTGCTGCAGTAAGAATGAGATACGCCCGCCTGCGCCAAAATACGAGGCCAAACAGGCCGATAACGACCTCCGCCGCGCCTAACAGGGGCAGCACGCGCGCACTCACCCCTGCCTCGCGCAACATCCTCAACTCATCCCCGTTGCCAAACAGCAGCTTGGGCACAAGCCCGTGCCACAGCCAGACGGAGATGACGGCGAGCCGGGCCAGCGTGTAGATCAGGGTGCACGTCCGCACCACCTCGGGCGGCACGTCTTCTTCCACCCAGAGCCGCAGCCGGTCGAAGCTCCAGGCCGTGGCCCAGCCGATCAGGGGCCGGAACACAACGTCCGCAAAACGACCGGCCGCGCCCCAGCGGACCCGGTAGTCGTACCAGGTGTAGAAGCGCACACGCTCAGCGAGCGGAACATACTTCCAATACCCGCTGCCCTCCTCGATCAGGGACAGTGCGCTAGCCGACCAGAAGCGCAGGGACGAAGTGCGGACCGCACCGGCGCTCTCGCGCGTGGCGATCGACTCACCGGTGCCTTCGATATGCAGGACGAGGCCGATACGTGTGGCATACGTGAACCGCTGGGGATCGTCCGCCTGCAGGCGTGGAAGATACGTAATCGAGGAAAACCGCAGATCCCAACGCGCATGCAGCCCCGGTTCCTGGGTCAACTCCCAAACGCGGTCGGGCGTCCCCTGAATCAACGTTTCCACATAAAGGCCGCGTGCCATGCTGGCAGCGTAGCATCGGGACTCACAACCCGATGTATGCTATCCGTCGTTCCCCGCTACGAAGAGAATAGGAGACTTCCTTTGAACTTGAAGAAAACGCTGTTAACTCTGATCGCACTTATGACCCTCTGGCTCAGCTCCGCTCCTGCTGAAGCTCAGTACCGCCGGTACCCTCGCCACCATCACCGTCGGCATTGCTATTATCGGCACCACCGCCGCATTTGCCGGTACTACTAAGAGCGAGGCCTCTTTAAGGGGCCTCGTTGTTCCAATCTTGGTGGCGCTCAGTTCTGCTCTTGCAAGGCAGCACCGTCCCGTAACGGATGCTGCGTGCTGTCGCGGGTGTTCTTCTGTACCGTGATCGCCGCGAAGAGACTCAACAGGTATGCCATGCCGTAAAAGCCTCTCTCCGCCAACGTAATCGCCGCATTCCACAGACCCACGGCAGTCAGCAGCAGGCAAAGCATCACTGAGATCCAGCTGAGTCCGTAGTAGATGTTGGTGACGGGGATGCCTTCCAGTCGGTCCCGCACAGCCTTCTGTACCGAAATCGCCGAAAATAGACCATACATCAGCAACGTAAAAAACAGGCCCTTGGTGCTCAGCGGCATCGTCGCGTTCCAAAGGCCGATGCTGAACCCCAACGCGCCCAGAAACAACGCTACCCAGGACGCACCGACAAAAGCAGGCGACGGTTTGCGAACGGCTTCCATGGAGAACTCCTGTAAGGCGTAACCAGCAGGCACGCCTGGTGGGCACCATACTATCGCGCCTTAACCAAGCTTTAAAGGATGTAGCGGCTCAGATCCTGGTTCTGCACGATGGACGCAACCTGCTTCTCCACATACGCCTTATCCACGCTCAACGTGAACTCCGGCCCGCTGCCGCCTGCTGCGCGCCGAAGCAGCGTGGGTACGCCATCGGCCGGCTGCGCGTCTTCCTTGGCCGCCTTGACCAGATCCGGAGCCTGAAAGCTGATCTCATCCAGCACTCGCTCCATGATGGTGTGGAGTCGACGCGCACCGATATTCTCCGTGGTCTCGTTCACCTCAAAGGCAAAGCGCGCCATCTCGGACAGCGCCTCCTGCGTGAACTCCAGGGCCAGGCCTTCGGTCTCCAGCAGCGCCACGGACTGTTTCACGATGGACGCGCGCGGCTCTGTAAGGATGCGCAGGAAATCGCCCACTGTAAGCGGCTTCAGCTCCACACGGATCGGAAAACGCCCCTGCAACTCCGGGATCAGGTCACTCGGCTTGGACACATGAAACGCGCCCGCTGCGATGAACAGGATGTGGTCGGTGGTGACAAAGCCGTACTTCGTATTCACCGTCGTGCCTTCCACAATCGGCAGGATGTCCCGCTGCACGCCCTCGCGGCTGATGTCGGGTCCATGCCCGCCCTCGCGCCCGGCGATCTTATCGATTTCATCCAGAAACACAATGCCGGTGTCTTCAACACGCTCCACGGCCGTGCGCGTGATCGCGTCCATATCCAGCAGCCTGGCCTCTTCTTCCTGCACCAGATAATCGAACGCGTCCACCACCTTCATCGGCCGCTTGCGCGTGCGCCCGCCGAGCATGCTCGACAGCATGTCCTTGATGCCGTTCGCCTCGCTCTCATCCTGGTTGTTGCTGATGACCTCGATCTGCGGCTGCTGGCGGTCGCGCGTCTCCAGCTCCACCATGCGTTCATCCAGGCGACCCTCGCGGAACTGGGCGCGCAATCGTTCGCGATCGCGCTGCTTGTCGCCATCGTCCTTGGTCAGCACCACCAGGTTCACGGGCTCGCCCGTGGGCGTCAGCGACTCAGGGCTGATGTGTTCGCGCGGCGGCACGATCTCGATTGTGCCCTCGGGCAGCGTTGCGTCAGGCCTCGGCCGCATCTCTACAGCCGGCGCGCCCGTGTTGCCCTGCGCGACCAGCATGTCCAGCAGGCGGTCTTCGGCTGACGCCTCGGCGCGGTCTTCAATCTCTTCCAGCTTCTCTTCGCGCACCTCGTCAATGGCGATCTCCACCAGGTCGCGCACCATCGACTCCACATCGCGGCCTACATAGCCCACCTCGGTGAACTTCGAAGCCTCGACCTTCAGGAAGGGGGACTTCGTCAACTTCGCCAGCCTGCGCGCGATCTCGGTCTTGCCCACACCCGTCGACCCGATCATCAGGATGTTCTTGGGCATGATCTCTTCCGCGATTTCGGGTGGCAGCTTCTGCCGTCGCGTGCGGTTGCGCAGCGCCACGGCGACAGCGCGCTTGGCCGCCGCCTGGCCCACCACATACTTGTCCAGTTCGGTGACGATCTCGCGCGGGGTCATCTCGTCCAGCGAGAGGGGTTGGTCTTCGGCTGTGCCGGGTAAATAGATAGCCATCAGGTACGTCAAACTCCAAAACAGGTTGAAACGAGTTAGGGTTGCTGCGGCTGGCCGTTGGAGCTCAGCAGCAGCTTGAAATCCGCGACCACGCGTCCAACCGCATCGGAGAATGCCGGATCGCGGTTGCGCTTCAGAAGGGCGCCGTTGATCTCTTCGGAAAAGGCCCATAACTGAACATGGGTAACAGCGTCAGAGATCCCGAGCCGGATCTGCGGCACGTTCATGCCCGGTGTCTCCACAAACCGAATGCCCAGCACGATATCGGCATTCTTCGGGTCGTCCACCAGCTTGTAGCGGCCCCACTGCCCCATGCCCGCGTAGAACTCGGCATACGCGCGCTCCGGTCCGCCACTGTACACGGAGGGGAAGGCGCTCACGTCGCCAAGCTCAAACGACACAAAGGCCTTTTTGCCCGCCAGGATAGGCGCGGGCACCGGCGCGGCGGCGGCATTCACCGGCGCATTCTTTCGTTGCGCTCCAGCGAAACCGGCAAGCAGCATCATGCCGGTGCAGAGCGCGAGTCCTCGGATCGTTCCACGCACGCTTATGACTCCTTAGGCTGTCCCGGCCTTCAACTCTTCCATCACGATCGACTGGTTCGAGTAAATACAGATGTCGCCCGCAATCTTCATGGAACGCTCCACCACCTCACGCGCACTCATCTGCGTGTTCTCGATCAACGCCGTCGCGGCAGCCAGAGCATACGTTCCACCCGACCCGATCGTGGCAATCACGCCATCCCCGGTCGCATCCGGCTCAATCACATCGCCATCGCCCGAAAGCACGTAGATATGCTCCGCATCGGCGATGATCAGCAGCGCTTCCAGCTGCCGCAGGATCTTGTCGGTGCGCCACTCCTTGGCCAGCTCCACGGCCGCGCGACCCAGCTGCCCGCTGTACTGCTCCAGCTTGGCTTCAAAGCGCGTAATCAGGGCGAAGGCATCCGCCGTCGACCCAGCAAAGCCCGCCAGCACCTTGTCGTTGCCCAGCCTGCGCAGCTTGCGGGCGTTGCTCTTCATCACCGTCGCGCCCAGCGTCACCTGGCCATCGGACGCCATCACCACGGCATCGCCGCGTCGCACACAAAGCACGGTGGTCGAGCGCACGCGGCGCCCCTGGGCTAGATCGAGTGGATGTCCGCCGTCGCCACGGCAGGTGGAGAGCGGTCCTTTGCTGCTGGAGAGCTGGTAACGGTTCGTCATGGGCAGATCGAAGTATAGCTTCAGGCGTTGGCCGCTCGGTACAATGGGCGCAGAGAAGAGGCACAGCCCATGATGTTCCATGTTTGCTGGAAAATAGTGACGATGGCTGGGTAGTCGCAGAGGTTCCCGCTCTGCCTGGCTGCGTCTCACAGGGCCGCGACAAAAGGAATCCTTGGACAATGTTCGTGAAGCCATAACGGCCTGGCTATGGGCAGAAGATCAGAAGGCTGTACTGAACAAACTTGATGGCGTCGAAACTGTTCTCATCTCGGTTTGAATCATGGCACGCTCTCCAATATCTCGGGACGTGAAGCGGTGAAGGCCTTTGCTCGAGCGGGTTGGCAGCGAGTTGGTCAGGTCGAAGGTCATCTCGTGATGACCAACAGGCTGCCGTGCCAACCTCTCCGTTCCGCAGCACCGTGAGTTGGCGACGGGTACACTGCGGGCATTCATCCGTGCTGCAGAGTTGACGGTTGACGAGTTCCTCAGCCTGCTCTTGGCACGTCCCTACTGCAGCTGCCGAGCCAGATAGGTATACGTAATCGCCTGCGTGCGGGCTTCCTGCTGGATGCTTGCGCCCGCGCCATGGCCGCCCTCTGTGATCTCGTCATAGAAGAACGGTTCGTGGTACTCCTCCATTTTTGCGGCAAACTTGCGCGCATGCTGCGGTCCCACGCGGTCATCCTTGGTCGTCGTGAAGATCAGCGGCTTGGGGTAGTCCACCCCGGCTTTCAACTGGTTGTACGGCGAGATGCCTGCCAAGAAGGTGCGCTCATCCGGGTTGCTGACTGAGCCATACTCGCCCACCCAGCTTGCGCCGGCCGCGATCTTCTCAAAGCGCAGCATATCCAGCAGCGGGACCTGGATCACAATGGCGCCCCACAAATCCGGATGTTGCGTCATCTCCACGCCCATCAGCAAGCCGCCATTCGATCCACCCAGGATGCCCAGATGCTGCGGCGAGGTGATCTTACGCGTGATCAGGTCCTGGCCCACCGCCGCGAAATCGTCATAGATCCGCTGCCGGTGCGTCTTCAGCCCCGCCTCATGCCACGCCGGCCCGAACTCGCCGCCGCCCCGGATATTGGCCAGGGCATACACGCCGCCCTTCTCGAGCCAAAGCTTGCCGCGCGCGGCGTTGTAGGCCGGCGTCTCTGCCACCTCGAACCCACCGTAGGCGTTCAGCAATGTGGGATTGCTGCCATCCAGCTTCATGTCTTTCGGGCGCACGACAAAGTACGGCACCTCCGTCCCGTCTTTGCTTGTCGCTTCGAACTGCTCCACCGTGTCCTTGGACCCATCGAACCGCGGCGGCTCACTCTTCGCTAACGTCAGCGTTCCCTTGGCAGCATCGCCAAAGTACAGCGTCGTCGGTGTAAGAAAGCCCACCACGGACAGAAAGAAGCGATCGTCCGTCTCGTTCGTCGAAGCCACACTCACGGCCACGTTGTCCGGCAATGGGAGCCGCTGCTTCGTCCAGCCACCCGCCCCGGGCGCGTAGATATACGCGCGTCCCTGGACCTTCTCCAGCGTCGTCACCAGCACCCGTGAGTGCGCCACCGACACGCCTTCCAGGAACTCCTGCTGCGTCGGGGCAAATACCACCGTCGGCTTCAGGTGCGCCGGGTCTTTCAGCACATCGTCCAGCTTCAGCGCCACCAGCGATCCCTGCACGAAGCTCTGGTCCTGGCCTTCCGGCTTCCAGTCCTCGCGCAGCTCCACCAGCACCTGTCCGTTCACCATCCCCTGCAGTTCAGCCTTTGAAGGAATGCCGAGCCTCTCCACGCCGCGCGGTGTCTGCACAGAGTTCTGGAACTCAAAGAACGTCACACCTCGCGTGAAGGTCACCAGTTGGTGCCCGTTCGCGTCATGCAGCACAGCCGAGGTCGACCCCAATTGATCCGTCGCCGCTCCGCGGAACAGCTCCTTTGCGCTCTCCAACGGTGTCCCACGCTTCCATTGCTTCACCACAAAGGCGTACCCGGAGCTGGTCATCGTACCCGCACCCCAGTCGCGGTCCACCAGCAACGTGTTCTTGTCCACCCAGCTCACGCCCTGCTTGCTGTGCGGCAGCAGGAGCCCCCCCGGCACAAACTTGCCGGCCTTCAGATCAAACTCGCGCTCCGTGCTCGCGTCTTCGCCGCCCGCGCTCAGCGCCACAAGGCAGTACTGGTCACCGGGGTACAGGCAGTTCACGCCATGCAGCACCCAGCCCGTGTGCTCCGCCGTACCCAGCGCATCCACGTCGATCAGCGTCTGCCATTGCGGCGTATCCGTCAGGTAACTGGCCACCGTCGTCCGGCGGAACAGCCCACGGGCGTGATCCTTGTCACGCCACAGGTTCAGAACATTGTTGCCCTGCAGCCCAGGCTGCGGCAGACGCCGTGGATCCTCGGCCACCTGCAAAGCATCCGCCAGATACGGCTTGTAGTGGGGATCCTCTTCCAGCACGGCGGCGGTCTTGGCGTTCTCCGCCTTCACCCACTCCATGGCTCGTGGCCCGTTTGCGTCCTCCAACCACACATACTTGTCGTTGACATCGGAGTCAGCACTAGGACCATGCACCTGAGCCATCAGCGGCAGGGTGCAGGCACTCACTGCGAGCGCAATAGCCAACCTGCGGCCAAGCGGAAAAGCACGGAAGCGGGGTGCAGTTGGAAAGGCAGCGTACAAGCGAGAACCTCTTCCTGGTGGATAGATGACATGTCCACTCTACCAACGGGGAGGAGGTTCTGTTCACTGGAAGCCAAGGTCATTGGCCCGCGGCAGCGGGAAGCGGCGTCCCAACCTTCCGCACCGCTGCATCCACAACGGCATACAACAGCTGATCTGTATCTGCCTTCGCCGCGATCTTGATCATCTGGCCCACCCGGCGGCCCGCCGCCGCGGACTCCGGCAGCTGCAAATTGCGGTTCTTGGCGGAGATGTCGGCGAGCTGCGTCACCATCTCGAAGAAGGTCGCTTCGTTCTTGCCGCTCAGCAGCCAAGCCTGGTGCACCGTGGAGGTCAGCAGCTGGTCCGTGCTCCATTTCTGCGTGCCGGTCTGCTGGCCCGCAGCGGAGCCAGGTGCAATCCCCCCTTGCGGCTGTTGCGCCCACGACAAAGGCGCAGCCGTCAGCAAGGCAAAGGTCAAACTCATCGTCGACTTCAGTAAAGAACGCATACCGTTTCCTCGTTCTGGTTTTACCGCTGTTCTCGTGTAGTTGATGGCCTTGTCATTTCAACCGACGCTCCTGACCTGAAAAACGTCATCTGGAACGAAGCGCAGCGTAGTGAAGGTATCCGCAGTCTGGCCACCGCAGAATCGCCTACCGGCGATCCCCGTTGTAGTAGTCACGCTTCATATTCTGCTGATGCGCATGGCCCGCGATCGCGCCAATCCCCGCACCTGCACCGCCGCCGATCAATGCCCCCTTGAGCCCGCCACCAAAGACCGCGCCCAGCGCCGCCCCACCTGCGCCGCCGATCAGCGCGCCCTTGCCGGTCCCGATCCCGTGACCCTGGTACTGCCCGTCATAACGGTTCCCATAGTCATGACCGCGGTCATAGGATCCACCTCGGCCCCCATTCCGGGCACCATTGTAGAAATCCTGATGACGGTTCCCCTGCGCCTGAGATACCGGTCCCCAAAATAGTGGGAGGGCGATGAGGGACGACGTGAAAAACCGAAATCTTGATCTCAACATGCCTGCTTCCTTTCCAAATCTCAAAGCTGCGTGCCTGCTTTGCTGCTGGTGACCAGGAGAATCGCGTTCCCTCGATTCGATGCCTCGCAACCGGGAGAGGAGGTTTCCCCTGTGTCGTTTCACGCCGGATGGACGTCTCATGCGCAGGAGAGATTCACCCATGAACTATGTTTCACTCGGCAACACCGGCGTGAAGGTTTCGCCAATCTGCCTCGGCATGATGACCTACGGCTCCAAGAAGTGGCGCGAGTGGGTGCTCGAAGAAGAGGAATCCAGGCCCTTCATTCAGCGCTCGGTCGAGGCCGGCATCAATTTCTTTGACACAGCCGACGTGTACTCCCTAGGCGAAAGCGAAGTGATCACCGGTAAGCTGCTGCGCGAGTTCCTCCCGCAGCGCGACGACTACGTTCTCGCTACCAAAGTCTTCAATCCCATGAGCGACAAGCCCAACGACCGCGGGCTCTCGCGCAAGCACATCCTCGCCTCCATCGATCGATCGCTCGAACGCCTCGGTGTCGACTACGTCGATCTCTACCAAATCCATCGCTTCGACCCGAACACGCCGATCGAGGAAACCTGCGAAGCCCTCGATGAGGTCGTCAAGACCGGCAAGGCGCTCTATCTCGGCGCTTCCAGCATGTACGGCTGGCAGTTCGCCAAGATGCTCGCCTACCAGAAAGTCAATGGCCTGGCGCAGTTCGTCACCATGCAGAACCACTACAACCTCGTCTATCGCGAAGAGGAACGCGAGATGATTCCGCTCTGCCTCGATGAAGGCGTCGGCTGCATCCCGTGGAGCCCGCTCGCCCGCGGCTTTCTGACCGGCACCCGCAAGCGCGGCGATGGCAAGAGCGAAACCACCCGCGCCCGCACCGACGACTTCGGCCATGGCCTCTACTACCGCGACACCGACTGGGACATCGTCGACCGCGTCGCCGAAGTCGCGGGGACCCGGAACGTGAAACCGGCGCAGGTCGCACTCGCCTGGGTGATGTCGAAACCCGGCGTCAGCTCCCCCATCATCGGTGCCAGCAAGATGTACCAGCTCGACGAGGCCCTTGGTGCTCTCGATTTGAAGCTCACCGAAAACGAGGTCAAGCGGCTCGAAGAACCCTACGAACCGCACCCCATCCTCGGCCACAGCTAGGGCCTCCCGCCGTCGTCTGGCCTCCCGCCGTCGTCTGCCCACCCGCCGTCGTCTGGCCACCCGCCGTCGTCTGGCCTCCCGCCGTCGTCTGCCCACCCGCCGTCGTCGTCGCCCTTCTTGGTTGTCACTCCCGAAGGGAATCTGCGTTTGCTTTTGCCGTCTTCCTTGTCATTCCCCGCACGGGGACCTGCTGGTCACCACATCGGCGATACGGCTGCAGTAATGCCACCACCGGGGGAGTGACGACGGAACGGCAGACCCTTACTCTGCAAGCACATCGGGTCCTCACATCCCGCATTTGCGGAGTGCACGCACCGTGAGACCCCGCTGCGCCCCTTTCTGGCCGTGGTGCTCGCACCATCCGGCCGTGTCACGGCCCATTCAACCCCAGGATCCCGCTTGCCGCCGAGTCGTCTCGCAAGCCCACTGCGTCAATTACGTCTGTGCCGGCGTGAAGCCACTACCTCACGCCGGCACAGGATTTTCTTATGGCTGGCTCTTTGTTGCTTGGCCACGGCGATGCGCACGGGGGGGCAGACGCCCGCCCCGGAACAGGCGCTCGGCAAGCGGGCCGCAGCCGAGGCCCCGGCT
>CAXTGN010000026.1:0-2351 GCA_964243455.1 uncultured Acidobacteriaceae bacterium | reverse complement strand
GCTCGCCGTTTTCTGGCGGGAAGGCAGGGCTCCCGATCCACAACAGGCACTTCAGTCCCCACGTCCCAGCCAGCCGCAAGAGCTCAGGCCGCCCGTAAGCTCGCCCTTCAAGCCAAATCAGCTGCAGTCGCCAATCTCACCGCGTCCTGGTCCCCGCTTGGACCCGCCACGGTCATCTCCAGCCTCTATGGCGCGGTCACCGGGCGCGTGACCTCGGTTGCCATCGACCCCAACGACACGACCGGCAACACCGTGTGGCTGGGCACCACCGGCGGCGGCGTCTGGAAGAGCACCGACGCAGCCGGGCCACAGGCCTCCGTCAGCTTCAAGCCGCTCACCGACACACTTCCTGTCTTCGCCCAGAACGCGGGAACATCTGTTCTCCCCTCTTTGTCGATCGGCGCAGTCACGATCCAGCCGGTGGCCAACCCCGTGGTGCTCGCCGGTACAGGCGATCCAAACGACTCCACCGACTCGTACTACGGCGAAGGCATTCTTCGCTCCGCCGACGCCGGACAGACCTGGACCCTGGCTGTCGAATCCGATGACGGCGTAAACGGACGTCATTCGCTGACCGGGATGGCCACGGCCGGCTTCGCCTGGAGTACGTCTACCCCCACGCTCGTCGTGGCGGCCATGACCTCCTCGTCAGAAGGAACCACCGTAGGCGTGAGCACCACCGGGGCAAGCCCCGGTCTGTATTACTCCAGCGACGCCGGCCTGACCTGGCAGATGGCCCTCGTCCGGGATGGCACACAGTACATCCAGGCGCCATCCGCACTCGGAACCGTCCTCACCGGCGCCTCCGCTACCTCCGTCGTCTGGGACGCGCAACGCCAAATGTTCTTTGCCGCGATTGAGTTCCACGGTTATTTCAGCTCCTCTGACGGACAGAACTGGACCCGGCTCACGCAACAGCCCGGCGCAGGATTCACGGCAGCGAACTGTCCCACCGGTGCGGCCGGGCAGGGAAGCATCAATTGCCCGCTCCTGCGCGGGACCCTCGCGGTCCAACCTGTCACCGGCGATCTCTACGCCTTCACCGTCGATGCGAACGACGACGATGGAGGCATCTGGCAGGACCTCTGCAACGCCGGGAGCAACGGCCGATGCAGCACCTCCGCGCCCACCTTCGCCAATCGCGTGGATGCAGGTGCACTCGAAACAGGGCCCTTCCGCGGGCGGTACGCTCCTCTTCGCCGGCACCGTGGACCTGTACCGCTGCTCGCTCGCCTCTGGGGCGACCTCCTGCACCTTCCGCAATACAACCAACGCGGGGGACGGCTGCAATGCTCCGGCCGCGGTCGCACCCGCCCAGCACTCCCTCGCCGCGCTGCCCCTGGGTTCAGGCGGCCCCTTGCTCTACATCGGCAACGACGGCGGCCTCTGGCGCTCTACCGACGGTGTCGCGGAGACCGGCTCCGTCTGTGCCTCCACCGATGCCGCACACTTCCAAAACCTCAACGCCGCCATCGGCTCAGGCGGCTCGCTCGCCGAGATCGTCGGCTTCGCGGAGGATCCCAGCCAGAACAGCACCCTGATCGCCGGCCTTGGCACCCTGGGCTCTGCGGCCAGCACAGCCGGCACTGGCACCGTCGCCTGGCCGCAGCTCTCCGGCGGCGAAGGCGGCATCCCCCTCATCGATCAGGTCTCGCCTGCCAACTGGTACGTCTCGATCGGCTCCGGCGTTAACCTCAAATCCTGCACCCTCGGCTCAGCGTGCACAGCCGCCAACTTCGCCGGCTCGGCCGACATCGGCGCTATCCAGACGGACTACGACGCCGCCCTCCTCGACGCCCCCATGCTGCTGGACCCGCAAGCCCCCGCCAGCCTGCTCACGGCCACCTGCCGGGTCTGGCGCGGCCCAGCCCAAAGCGGCTCCCTTTGGAATTCCCTCGACGCTCTCAGCCCGGCCCTCGACAACGCCGGAACGCCCTGCACCTTGTCCAGCTCCCTGGTTCGCTCCATCGCCGCCGGAGGCCCGGTCGCTACCTCCGGTGCCACCCCAAACCTCGGTTCCGAGGTCCTCTACGCCGGCATGGCCGGCTCCCCCGACGGCGGCGGTACGCTTCCAGGCCACGTCTTCGTGACAAAAGCCGGCAACACGGCCGGCCCCAGCAGGACCTGGACCGACATCACCGGCAGCACCGTACAAAACAGCAGCGCCGCCTTCAACGCATCGGGCTTCGACATCTCCTCCGTCGTGGTGGACTCTCACGACAGCACCGGTGCCACCGTCTACGCGACCGTCATGGGCTTCGGCACAGGCCCCCACATCTACCGGTCCACCGACTTCGGCGCGCACTGGAACCAACTCGACGCCAACCTCCCCGCCGTTCCCGCCAACGCCC
>CAXTGN010000025.1:17709-21642 GCA_964243455.1 uncultured Acidobacteriaceae bacterium | reverse complement strand
CAGAGTGGCAGGCCACGCGCTCGTCACGGCTCTGTGCTTTGCGGCACTGGTGGGAACGTCCAGCTTTATCGCCTTATTCTTCACGGTCGCCCTGGCTGTTGTCGGGCTTGATGCGCTTCGTCGCAAAAGTGCCGCGACGGTGGCTGTTCTGGCGATTGCGGCATTGCTTTCGGTCGCCGTTTCGGTGCCCTTCCTACGTGAATCCATGGCCAAGACGGTCGTAGCTCACGGCACAGGGGAAGGACGGCACGCACTCAGGTTTGCCATCCGCGGCGACGCACAGGTGCAGGAGCAGCTGTACGCTGCCTTGCGGCGCATGCATCGCCGCTACTCCTTCGGACCTGTGCGCTTCCTTAACCGCTTCGTGCTGGTTGCCCTGCACTACATCGTGGAGATCGGCTTCTTTCTGTTCGTCTTTGCCCTGCAGATCAAGCGCGACATCCTTTCCGGTGGCCTGCGGTCGGTACGAACGCGGGCGCTCTGGATCCTGGTCGCCTCCACAGGCATTTTCTTCTTCTTTGTGAGCTCCTCTCCCATCCAGGGCGTCAACGATCTTGGCGTCCACGCCGGCCTTTTGCTGCGCGTGGTCGGCATCATCTGGGCGACACAGGTCATCCCGGAGTACCTTGCCCGGGAATGCCATGCACAGGCTGCTCCCGCGCAGCGATGGCTCAAGGGTCTGGCCACCGCCTGCATGGTTCTTGGCCTCCTGACGTTTCTTTGGCAGGCGGTCATCGAACGCACCTACCTTGCCCTGCTTGACGACAATCTGTTACCCGCTACCCCACCGTTCTCGAATGCGAGGCACCTGGCGACGTTGTACAACGACGTCTATGAGGCGCAGCAGGCGGCCGCCCACTTGCTGCCTGCGGATGCCGTGGTTCAGAACAACCCTGTCAGTCGCTTCGGCCCGATCTTTCACCTGTACCAGGAGCGCAGGCAGGCGGCGGGCGACATCAGCTGTGAGGGTTCCTTTGGAGGCGATCCCGCAGTTTGCCAGAGCTTTATGCCCGGCATCCTCGGTCTGTTCGGAGTGCATGGAAGGGCAGCGAAACTTGAACCCCTGCCGCCTGTCGATCCTGGTGGCCGAACACCGCAGGCCTTTGCCGCCGTGTGCGGGCATGTCGGCCTGACGGCAGCCCTGGCATCGCGAACGGATCCCGTCTGGTATGACCCCGACAGCTGGGTGTGGCACGGCAAACTTCTGTATGCAAATGCGAATTTACGCCTGGTGGAATGCCCGGACCACAACGTGTCGACGCTCCGGTGAGGTACGCGGCGGCAGAAACAGGCGGGTGGTGTAGCTTGGAAATTGTGATCACCGGCGCGGAGCACGGCTCCCGCCCTATTTTTTGGAGGAGTCCAGAATGCCCATTCAGCCCACGACTAATATCTGGCATAACGGCCAGCTCATCCCCTGGGACAAAGCCCAGATTCATGTCATGAGCCATGTGATCCACTATGGTTCTTCTGTCTTCGAGGGGATCCGCTGCTATACCCAGCAGGATTCGGCAGCCATCTTCCGCCTGCCCGAGCACATGCGGCGCATGGTCGATTCCGCCAAGATCTACCGCATGCCACTGCCCTTTACGCCGGACCAGCTGAACGAAGCCGTGGTTGACCTTGTGGAGGCCAATGGCGTAGCGCCGTGTTATATCCGGCCGTTTGCGTTCCGTGGGTATGGCGAGATCGGCGTGAACCCGCTGAAGTCGCCCGTCGAAGTCTATGTAGCCAACTTCCCCTGGGGCAAGTATGTGCAGGGCGACGCCGGCGCGGATGTTTGCATCTCGAGTTGGAACCGCCTGGCCCCCAACACGATGCCCTCCCTCGCCAAGGCCGGAGCGAATTACATGAATTCGCAGCTGATCCGCATGGAGGCTGACATCAACGGGTACGTCGAGGGCATCGCTCTTGACCGGAATGGCTATCTCTCTGAGGGATCGGGCGAAAACCTGTTTCTGATTCGCGAGGGAGTGCTTTACACCTCGCCGCTGGCAAACTCGGTGCTGAATGGCATTACGCGCGACTCGATCCTGGTGCTGGCTCGTCAGTTTGGCATTCCCATCGTGGAGCAGGCGTTGCCGCGCGAATTTCTCTACATCTGCGACGAGGCGTTTTTCACGGGCACGGCCGCCGAGGTCACCCATCTTCGCTCGGTGGATCGCATCATGATTGGCGATGGCAGCATGGGCCCCATCACGCGCACCTTGCACGACGCGTTCTTCGACATCGTGCATGGCATCGCTCCGGATCGCTACAACTGGCTCACGCCGGTGAAGGTGCGTTCCCTGGAGGCCGTCGGCGAGCCGATCAATGCCTGAAGCAGGTCCCCAGGCGCCCACGGAATCGTATCTTCCCGTGGGCGCTGCACCACACACCAGCACAACCGCGACAGACACCCACACAGGCGCCGCGCAGCCCTCCAGCGGTGCCGGCCGAAGCGCCTACCTTCCCCAGCTGGACGGGCTGCGCGCCGTTGCCATTCTCATGGTGTTTGTACACCATGCCTATGCCGTGTCGCTGCTTTGGTCCGGCGTAGACCTCTTCTTCATTCTGTCCGGATACCTGATAACAAATATCCTGCTGCGCGACAGCGAACGGATGGGCTTCGGTCGCCTGCTCGGTCACTTCTACCTACGCCGTGCGCAACGCATCCTGCCTGCCTACTTCGTCTGCCTGGCGCTGATTGCCTTCTTCACCACCCAGGATTGGGCCAGGCTCTGGCCGTTCTACGCTTTCTTCCTCCAGAATCTTCCCTATGCGTTCCACTGGATCGGTTTCAGTCCGCTGATCCCCTTGTGGTCGCTTGCGGTCGAGCAGCACTTCTACCTCTTCTGGCCTTTTCTGGTGTACTTCCTGCCGCGCCGCGCGCTGGCGCCCTGCATGCTGGCCCTTCTGCTCGGACTGCCTGTTCTGCGTGCGGTGTGCACGCCGCTGTTCGCCAACCCAGAGCCCATCTATGTGCTCACGCCCTTTCGCATTGACGCCATGGCTGCGGGAGCCCTTGCCGCCTTATGGTTGCCGCAGCTTGATCGGCTTGTTGCCCTGCGCTGGGCTCAGATCGGCATGTCCTTGGGCGTTCTGGCCTACGCGCTGCTCGGGATGCATCCCTGGTTCCGCCGTTATGCGAACACGCCGGCGTTCAATGGCCTTGGGTATACCTTAAACATCGTGGTGCTGGGCGGTCTGTTTCTCTGGGCCGTGCTGGCTGAGCGCCGCAGCCTGCTGGTCCGCTTTCTGTCGAGTTCGCCGATGCGTGGCCTCGGACGTATCAGTTACGCCTTCTACCTGTTTCATTTCCTGATACTCACCCGATTCGAGGCGTACTTTCCGCCGCGATATGCTCCGCCGATCCTCTTTCTTGTCACTGTGGCCATGGCGGCTCTGAGTTGGTACGCGCTGGAGAAGCCGGTGCTTGCCCTGGGTGGTCGGTCCAAAGGCGCGGCAACAAGGCCGCAGAGCCTATAGGCCCTCGGAGCAACAAAAAGGACCAGCCGAGTCGGCTGGTCCTCTCCTCTTGAGGGCAACGCCGCGTTACTTGAGTGGTGTCGCAACCATCTCGGTTTTGGGTATGCCTTTGAGGAACTCCTCCCCGGTAGCAATGTGCTGATCGACCAAACGCGAAGGCGTGTGCGCCAGCCATTCCGCGAGGGAGATGTCTTCGTAAAAGGGTGTGGGAAACACTTCAAGGAAGACCAGGTCCTCGTCGCCGAGATTCTCAATGTAATGCGGCAGCGACTGGTCAATATAGCCGACGTCCCCCGGATGGAAGTCCATGGTGCGGGCATGTCCTCCGGCGGAAAATACGGTCATCCGACCCGTGCCTTTCACGTAGTACTGCCACTCATCGTCATTGGGGTGCCAGTGCAGCTCCCGCAAACCACCCGGCTTCACCGTCACGATGGCTGCAGCGATGTTGGTGGCCGGGAAGTT
>CAXTGN010000025.1:13503-17699 GCA_964243455.1 uncultured Acidobacteriaceae bacterium | reverse complement strand
CGACGATCTTCACCGATCCGCCAGCCGTCACCTTCGTGGGTTGCATTTTGTCCGTAAAGAAGGCAAAGGAATCCGGCACCATCCCTGTACCTGCTGAGACCTCTTTCTTCTCCTCGGCAAGCGGCCGCGGCAGGTCGCGCGGGAAGATGAAGAGTTCGCGCTTCGGCACCTTGTCAAAGGTGGATTCAGGCACGCCGAAGTTCTTCGCCAGGACTTCCTTGGGCGTGTGGTGGAGCCAGTCGGTCAGCAGAAACGTTTCGAACTCGTTGAAGTTGCCGTCATTGAAGACAAGCAGGAACTGACACCCGTCGTCTCCTATGCCCTGAATGGAGTGAGGAATACCGCCCGGGAAAATCCAGAGATCGCCCTCTTTGATGTCCTCGACGAAGCCTCGGCCATGCTGATCGACCGCGGTAATGCGGGCAGTTCCGGCCGTCATAAAGGCCCACTCCGCACCAACGTGCCAGTGCAACTCCCGGATACCCCCCTTGATCAAGCGCATCTCGACGCCAGCCATCTTCTTGGAAAGCGGGAAGTCGCGAACTGTGACTTGCCGGGTCCATCCACCCTCTTCCACGCGTCGATGGCCAAAGGCGAACGGATACTTGAAAGGGGGCTGACCGCCGGCATCCGTGGTCGGAGGAAATACCGAGTCGGGTTCCTGGTCTTCAATGATCTTGTTTTCGGGACCCATCTGCTTTTCGTTCGTCCCGGTGTGCGTGTCGTGGCTTAAGTCCTTGGTCTGAGGCGTCGCAAGGTTATTCTGCGCACCCGCAGTTAAAGGCGCGGCCGCGGCTGCTGCCGCGAGTGCCGCGGCGGTGTTGCGAAGAAAGTTGCGTCGCGAAAGAGCCGCTGCGTTTTGCTCGGCTTCGTTGTTGTGGTCCATCATGTCAGCTCCTGGGCAATGGGTTGCAAAGTAAGCCGTTCGGAAGCACGCTCCCATTCGTGCGGGACATCTCCTGCGGCTTGTTTCGTTAGCAGTTCAACGGCCTTCTGCAGGCTTGTGGGCATCAATCAATTGTGGTTCCCTGACCGATCCAAGCTTCTCGGCTTGTTCCTTTGTGGGTCGCCGTTTACGCGTATAGGGCTCCAGTTCTTGCGGCTGCCCTGTTTCCAGCGCCTTCTGGACGGCCGCGATTACACGAATGTCCAGCAGACCCTCTTCCCCGTCCGCTTCTGGCTGCTCGTCTCTCAGAATACAGTTTGAAAAGTACTTCAGCTCGCCACCAAAGTGGTCCGTCTTCGGGAAGCTCTCTTCACTCTTGCTCTTTCCGACGGTCGTCAAATGTTTCATGGCCGTATTCATGCCAAATGCTGGACTGGAGTAGAGATCGCCAAGCGTCCCCACCACCCGGAAGTCGTCGAGATCGGCACCGGAGTAGCTCATCAACATTGTGGCGATCCTGTCGCCAGGAAACTTCAGATTGACCGCAACCTGATCCTCGAAGTCCCGGAACCGTTCCGGGTCGGTGCGCACACCCATGGCACCGACCTCGACGGGCTCCGCACCAAACAGGTTCCGCACGGTGTTGATAGGGTAGGGACCCATATCCGGCACCGGGCCAGCCCAGAACCCATGCTTGGCACGATGGTTCTGATAGTTCACCGGTTGCGAAAAGGAAGAATTGAAGTACCGCAGGTGACCTAGCTTGCCTGACCGGGCGACCTCAAACGCATTCAAGGTACCGATCTCATGGTGCAGACGGTACGCGACCATCAGCTTGGCGCCGGAGGTCTTGGACGCCTCAATGATCTGCTCGCATTGCGCTACGGAGACCGCCATAGGCTTTTCCAGCAGCAGGTGGAGTCCGGCCTCCAGCGTGCGCACGGCAAGGTCTACATGATCGAAGTTCGGGGTTGCAAGGTAGACCGCGTCGATGGTGCCGGACGCAAGAAGATCGTCATATTCTTCATAGCTGTACAGCGCGGACACGCCATACTTTTCACCCACGCGCGCGGCTTTCTCTTCGTGGCCGCTCACAAACGCCACAACCTCGCTGTTGCCCGTATGCTCTACCCCGGGGAGAAACGCGGTCTGGGAGATCCATCCGATACCGACGACGCCATAACGTACTTTGCGTCCTTGGACCACCACTGCCTGTGCCATTACCGTGCTCCTGCTCTTAGGAAAGTTGCGTACAGCAAGCATGGATGCCAATCATGCGCGCGGCGGTGGCCGTCGATGGAAGACTGCTCGGGGGGGACCTCAGGGCGTGGCAGCGACCACCGGCGGCGCACCGGAGCTCGTCGAGGCTGTGTTGCTGTTGTCAGGGGCAGGATTGGCCGCGATAGCCCCCCAGCCTGGCAGATCCTGCGATCCCACAATGAGCCGCACCCCATCACGCAAGGTGACGTAGGTCCAGAACCAGCTTCGGAAGACCTGGAGTCGATTGCGAAGTCCGATCAGAAAGAAAATGTGCACCACGAGCCACATCAACCACGCGATGAACCCGCTCAGGTTTGCATGGAAGGGCCAGGCCACGCGGGCGACTGCGGCTTTGCGACCGATCGTTGCCATGTCCCCCTTATCGAAGTACCGGAAGGGCTTCTGTTTCGCCACCGCGGCATTGCCCTGCATAAAGAGCTGAATGCGCTTTGCAGCGTAGTCGCCCATCTGCATGGCCGGTTGCGCAACGCCGGGCACCTGTTTGCCGTCCTGCTCGAAATGCGAGAGATCCCCGATCACGAAGATCTCGGGGTGACCTGGCGGGTTCAGGTGTTCATCCACAAGCACGGCCCCGCGCTTGTCCGTCGGGAAGCCCAGTTGTTTGCCCAGAGCGGATGCCTGTACGCCCGCGCCCCAAAGCGTGCATACACTCTCAATCCGCTCTTCGCCCACCTTCACGTAACCCGGTCCAACCTCGGTGACGTGCGCCCCTGTGCGGCATTTCACGCCCAGATGGGCCAGCTGTTCCACAGCCTTCCCCTGAAGCTCCTCCGGGTACGCACCCAGAATATGCGGTGAACCTTCAAAAATCATCACGTTCGCCGACCCTGGATCGATGTGCCGGAAATCCTTGGTCATGTAGAGCCGCGCAATATCGGAAATGGCACCGGCCAACTCTACGCCGGTCGGCCCACCCCCGATGATCACGAAATTCAACGGGGGATGAGATCCGGTCTCCAGCTTCTGGCGTTCTGCCAGCTCGAAGGCAAGCAGCACGCGGCGGCGGATCTCGGTTGCGTCTTCCACCGTTTTCAGACCCGGCGCAAGCGGCGCCCAATCGTCATGCCCGAAGTAGCTGTGCGTTGCGCCGGTAGCCACGACCAGGTAGTCGTAGATCACCTCGGCGCCGCTCTTCACGTGCACGCGATGAGCGTCTAGATCGAAGCCGACGACCTCATCCATCAGCACTTCCGTGTTGCGGTTATCCCGGAGAATCGACCGGATCGGCTGAGCGATATCGCCTGGCGAGAGCACCGCCAACGCAACCTGGTACAGCAAAGGCTGGAAGGTGTGATGGTTGCGCCGGTCCAGCACCGTGATATCCACCTGAGCTTTTCCAAGCCCCTGTGCGGCATGGATGCCTCCAAAACCCGCTCCCACGATGACCACACGCGGGCGACGTCCCCCTGTATTCGCTGATGCTGTCATGCGGGTTCGCCAACCTCCAATGTCCTTCTGTTCAGATTCCTTCTCTTTCGATGAGATGCAGGTGTGAATTGATCCTGCGAAACTTCCGCTGCTCAGAGGCGGATGACAAGGGGCAAGAAAACCGACCCGGCCATATCTCCACGTTTCGCCGCTTGCCCATCCGCAAACGCGCACGAAACGATCCTCTCTGTGCCTCTGGGCGAATGCTGCTACACGGGGCCGCTTTGTCCTGCGACGCCCGCGTCAGTCCGTCAGGATCCGCGGACCATCTTTGGTGATCGCGACCGTGTGCTCAAAATGGGCGCTCAGACTGCCGTCGACCGTAATCGCCGTCCAGCCATCTTCCAGTACCTTCACCTCGGCCGAGCCCGCATTGATCATCGGCTCGATGGCCAGCACCATGCCGGCCTTCAGCCGCGGACCCTTTCCGGGGTTTCCTACGTTTGGCACCTGCGGATCCTCGTGCATACTCTTTCCAATGCCGTGACCCACAAATTCCTTCACAACGCCATAGCCTTCGGCTTCGCACATGCTCTGCACCGCCCAGGCGATATCCCCGAGCCTTCCGCCGGGGACTGCCTTTTCGATGGCCTTGTACAAC
>CAXTGN010000025.1:769-13493 GCA_964243455.1 uncultured Acidobacteriaceae bacterium | reverse complement strand
GAAGCCTCTGTCACCCTGAGCAGGGTCTTGGCCTTCGTGCTCGGAGTGCCTACGGCATACGTCGCGGCACGGTCGGAGTAAAAGCCGTCCACCACCACGCCACAATCAACGGACACGACATCGCCATCCTCGAGCACGCGTTTGTCGCTCGGGATCCCGTGGATGACCTCGTGATTGACCGACGTGCAGAGCACGGCCGGGTAGCCGTGGTAGCCCTTGAACGCGGAGACGACGCCAAGCTCCGCAACCCTTGCAGCAGCGGCACGCTCAAGGTCCATTGTGGTCGCCCCAACGCGTACGGCCCCACGCACGGCCTCATGCACCTTGGCCAGAGCTGCACCACTGGTTCTCATCTTCTCGATTTCAGCCGAGGATTTGATCAAAATAGCCATAAGTCTTAGATGTCCCGGCGACCGGCTCTACTCAAGTTCCTGGCGCATGCGGAACAGTGTGGCTCGAATGCCCGCGGTGACCTCTTCCAGCGCCCGACTTCCGTCGACTTCGGCAAAGCGATTTCCATGCGTCCGGTAATACTCGATCACTGGGGTGGTCTGGGCTTCGAAGGATTTCATGCGCTCATGGAAGACCTCTTCCCGGTCGTCGGCCCGCTGCGTCAAAGCTCCCCCGTCCACATCACAGATCCCTTCCACCCTGGGTGGATTGGTGTAGACGTTGTAGATGTTTCCCGTGGGTGAAATGCGTCGGCCCGTGATGCGCTCCAACAGCGCCTGAGCGTCCACAACAAGGTGCACCGCGACTACGGGCAGCTTCGGTTGGGGACCCCTGGCTGCCTCTTCGGGGTCGGTCGCCTCTCCATGGTCCCGGGTGATGTACTCATCCAGCCACTCGGCCTGATTCAGGGTGCGTGGGAAGCCGTCCAGGATGTATCCGCGCTTCGTATCCGGCTGCAGCAGCCGGTCAGCGACCATGTCGTTCACCAGTTCGTCCGGAACGAGCTTGCCCTGCCGCATCAGCTCGTCGGCGATCATGCCTAGCTTCGTGTGGTTCTTGCGGTGCTCCCGAAGCAGATCGCCCGTGGAGATCTGCGGGATGCCGAATTCAGCCATCAGGCGTTTGGCCTGGGTACCCTTGCCCACACCAGGTGCACCCAGAAGCAACACGGGGCCGGCAAGAAACTGCGTCAATGTCTCGTTCACTTCAGCCAAGCTCAGATCCTACGATTCGGAATGCACCGCACAAAAGAACACAGGCGGAGCGGATCTCGCTCACGCCTGCGCTCGCCTGCTAAGAATGGATAGCAACTACCAACGTCGTGCGAGGCGACGGCCCGCCTTGGGCGAGAAGCCTTCATAGTGCCGCATAATCAGCTGCGCCTCAATCTGCTGCACCGTGTCCATCGCCACGCCGACTACGATCAGGAGGCTGGTACCGCCAAAGTAAAACCGCACACCCAGACCGTTGGTCACCCACGTCGGCAGGCGGTCGAAGAAGCCACCGACCAGCCAAAGATGGTTGAAGTGGATGCCCGAGATCAGCAGTTGCGGGATGATCGAGATGATGATCAGGTACAGCGCACCGACAAGAGTGATCCTGGTCAGAACGTCGTTGATGAAGTCGGAGGTCCGCTTTCCAGGCCGAATGCCGGGGATAAACGATCCGTACTTCCGCATGTTGTCCGCGATGTCGTCCGGCCGGAAGATGATCGAAATATAGAAGTACGCAAAGAAAACAATGGCCGCGATATACACCAGCTCGTACCACGGCTCGGCCGGAGCCAGGGCGCGGAAGACCGGACCAAGATACGCCGTATCGCGCAGCGGACCGGATCCAAACAGACTCACGTTCGCCAGCAGTTGCGGCGCGGACAGAATGGAAGCCGCAAAGATGACCGGCATCACACCGCCCGAGTTCACCTTGAGCGGAAGGAACGAGGTTGAGGCCTGCGAGACCGCCCGTCCAACCACGCGCTTGGCCGACTGAATAGGGATGCGCCGTTCCGAACGCTCAACGAAGATGATGAACGCCACGACCGCCACCATCAGCACCACGATCAGCAGCAACGCGATCGGAGTAAACCCACCCCAGGCATTCGTCTTCGCCTTGGTCAGCAGTTCGCTGATGCCACCTGGCAATCCCACCACAATGCCGGTGAAGATCAACAAACTCATGCCATTGCCAACGCCGCGATCGGTGATCTGCTCGCCCAGCCACATGATGAACGCCGTGCCGCAGGTGAGCGTGACGATGCACAACGGCACAAAGGCGATCTTGGGAATGGTCACCATGCCTTGACTGGTTAGCGGCAGCGAGATGAAGAAGCTCTGCACGATGGCAAGGAGGACCGTGACATACCGGGTCCACTGTGTAATTTTGCGGCGGCCAACCTCACCTTCCTTCTGGAGCTTGGCTAGCGGTTCATACACCACCGTTAACAGCTGGAAGATGATCGATGCCGTGATGTACGGCATGATACCGAGCGCGAAAATGGTGAACTTGCGCAGGTTGCCGCCCGCGAACAGGTCCAGCAGACCCAGCGCGGACCCGGCATTCTGATTGAAGAACTGGGCCAGCATGTCCGCATTCACGCCCGGTGTGGGAATGTGAAAGCCGATGCGGTACACAGCCAGCAGGCCAAGCGTGAACCCAATGCGCTTACGCAGATCTGGCAGGCGGAAAATGTTGGCAAATTTCTCGAGCATTGGTGCGATAGCCTTCGGTGTTGCGGGATCCGCAGAGTCGCTGCGCGGTTGCCTGCGCATGACGGCTGTTCGCGAGTATTCTACCCGGAATGCCGGAATACACGAAGGCCGGAACCCGTGGGCCCCGGCCTTCCAAGGAACTAAACGGCCGAGACGGTCTCGGCGCCGATCACGATTGCCTTGCCGCCGGCAGCTTCGATCGCCTTCTGCGCTGCGCCGGAGAACTTGTGCGCGTGAACGGTGACTGCGGTGGTCAGCTCGCCGTTGGCCAACACCTTGACCAGCTTGCGGCCCTTGATGACGCCCCGTTCCTGCAGCTTCTCGAGCGTCAACTCGGTCTCGCCAAGCTCAGCGATCTTGTCCAGTCCGAGTACCAGGTACTCGGTGCGGAAGATGTTGGTGAAGCCGCGCTTCGGCATACGCCGGTGGAGCGGCATCTGGCCGCCTTCAAAGCCGCGCATGCTGCGCGAACCTGACCGCGACCGCTGGCCCTTGTGGCCGCGCCCCGAAGTTTTGCCGATGCCCGAGCCCATACCGCGGCCCACGCGCTTTTTGTTGCTGTTGGCACCCTTGGGTGCACGAAGATTGCTGAGATTCTTTGCCATGATGTCCTCGCTGACGCCGAGATCCTGTTGGCCCAGGAACCCGACTCGCATTCGGTTCTCTCTCGGGAGAACAGGTGGAGACTACTCGACGATCCGAACCAGGTGAGGGATCTTCTTCACCATGCCGCGGATCGAGGGAGAGTCCTCGCGCTCGACAATCTGATTCAGCCGGGTAAAACCCAAACCCTTCACTACGAGCTTGTGCTTCACCGGCGTGCAGATCTGTGATCGGAAATATTGAATTTTGATCTTGTTCTCGCTTGCCATCATCGTCTCCGGGGCCGAAGCCCGCTTGAGGTTGAACCGGGAGCAACGGCCTTTTCTCGGCGCCGATTGCTCCCTGTTCCCCTCTTCAAACCACCTGCCCCTTACAGCTCGTCGATCGACTTACCACGCAGTGCCGCCACTTCCGCCTTATCGCGGAGCTGGACCAAGGCGTCGAATGTCGCCTTGATCACGTTGTGCGGATTTGCGGAGCCGATATTCTTCGTCAGGACATTTTGCACACCGGCCGCGGTCATCACGGCACGCACCGTCTTACCCGCGATCACACCCGTACCTTCCGGGGCCGGCTTGAGCAGGACCTCTCCTGAGCCGAAATGCCCAAGCACCTGGTGAGGGATGGAGGTCTGCGTCATGTTGACCTTGATCAGGTTCTTCTTCGCAGCCTCAATGCCTTTGCGGATCGCCTGCGGCACTTCCTTTGCCTTGCCCGATCCATAACCGACCACGCCCTCTGCCGGGTCGCCGACGATGACGAGTGCCGCAAAGCTCATGTTCTTGCCGCCCTTGACCACCTTGGTCACGCGATTAATGCTGACAACCTCATCCTTGAGGTTCATCCGATTGCCGTCGAGCTTTTTCCTGGTAGCCATTGTTTTCCTTTATATTTCTCCCCGGCACACCGGTCCGGGGGCGCTGCCAATCTTGAGCGTTGGCTTAGAACTCGAGTCCAGCTTCGCGTGCGGCATCCGCCAGCGCCTTGATGCGACCGTGATACAGGTAGCCACCACGATCAAATACGACCTTCTTGATTCCTGCAGCCTGAGCGCGCTCCGCAATCAGTTTGCCAACCGTCTTCGCCGCTTCGATGTTTCCACCGATCACCTTCTCAGTACCCTTCTTGGCGACTGTCGAGGCGGAGGCAATCGTGACGCCGTTTGCGTCATCAACCAGCTGGGTGTAGATGTGGTTCAACGAACGGTACACGTTGAGGCGCGGACGCTCCGACGTGCCGGACATCTTGGCACGAATGCGGTTGTGCACTCGCTGCCGAGTCGCGTTTCTCTGTGGCATTGCAATCATGGATTCTCTTCTTTCCTATGGGCGTCGACAGCCTCTGTCGACGTTCGGTGAGCGGTATGGGTGCACCGTCAGGCTTGCTCCGGAGCACCCTACAAGCAGATTACTTCGCGCCGGTCTTGCCGACCTTCTTCTTCAGTTTCTCGTCGGAGTACCGAACGCCCTTGTTCTTATAAGGGTCCGGCTTCCGCAGGGAGCGCATGTCCGCCGCTACCTGGCCAACCTTTTGCCGATCGATACCGGAAACGGTGACGTGGGTCTGTTTCGGATCGATGGCAACTTCGACACCGGTGGGCAGCGGGAATTCGATCACGTGAGAGTAACCGAGCGTGAACACAACAGTGCCTTTGCCCTTCAGTTCCACGCGGTACCCAATCCCGACGACGTCGAGTTCCTTCTTCCACCCGTTTGTCACGCCTTCCACTGCATTGAAAACCAGCGCCCGAGCCAGCCCGTGCACAGCCTTCTGCGAATCGTTCTGGCGCTCGACGGAGAGAATGCCGTCCTTTTCTGTAAGCGTGATGCCCTGCGGAACGAGTGCAGACACCTTCCCCTTGGGCCCTTCGACGAGTACGTTGCCGCCATCGACTGTGTACTTCACGCCTTTTGGCAAGGTGATGGGCTTGAGACCGATACGTGACATCTTGAATCCTTTATTGGCTTGCGAGTCGCGAAGGCATCGAAGCCCCCGTTCCACTGCAGCCCACGGCTACGCCGGTTGGTACACACCTCTGTTAACGCCAGAAACCAGCCGGGCCATTACCAGACTTCGCACAGGATCTCGCCGCCTACACCCTCGCGGCGCGCCTGCCGGCCCGTCATGACACCACGCGGCGTAGTCATGATGGAGATACCGAGACCACCCTGCACGCGGCGGATCTCGTCCTTGCCAACGTAGACCCGGCAGCCCGGCTTGGATACACGCTTCAGGTCTCGGATGGCCGACTCATTGTTTGCACCGTACTTCAGGTACACCCGAAGAAAGTGCATACCCTCTTCGTCCACGGGTTTGACGTTCGCAATGTAGCCCTCTTCCTTCAGGATGCGGGCAATCTCCGCCTTCAGGCGTGAAGCGGGCACGTCAAACTTCTGATGCCGTGCACTATGCGCGTTGCGGATGCGGGTGAGGAAGTCTGCTACCGGATCGGTGAGATTCATCTATTTCCTTTCATTCCCCGTTCGCTCCGGGCCTTAGCCGAGAGAACCAGCGGGAATGGTTGTGGCGCCTGACAGCGCGCCGTAACTTTCATGCAGGGCAGCCATGGTGCAGCTGTCGGGCAGGGTCGCTGGCTTACCAGCTGGACTTTACAACACCCGGGATCTCGCCCTTGAGCGCCAAACCACGGAAGCACAAGCGGCAAATGCCGAACTTGCGGAGAAACGCGCGCGGTCTTCCACAAAGCTGGCAGCGATTATGCTGGCGGGACTTGAACTTCGGCTTACGGGCGTCTTTGACGCGCTTTGCTGTAGTTGCCATGTATCTGCTCTTTCTGGTGCTGGAACGTTATGCGCCCTGGCGGAAGGGCATACCGAAGAGGCGCAGCAGACTACGCGCGCCGTTGTCATTACTGGCAGTCGTCACGATCGTTACGTTCATGCCCTTGGTCTTCTCAACCTTGGAGTAGTCGATCTCGGGAAAAATCAGTTGATCACGCAATCCCAGGGTGTAGTTTCCACGACCGTCAAAGCTTTTGGAGCTGACCCCACGAAAATCGCGTACGCGCGGCAGAGCCACCGAGATCAAGCGGTCCAGAAACTCGTACATGGCGTCCCCGCGAAGGGTCACCATCGCGCCGATCGGCATTCCCTCACGCAGCTTGAACGCGGCGATCGACTTCTTAGCCTTGGTCACGACCGGCTTCTGGCCCGAGATGGCACCCAGATCAGCGACGAGCGGGTCCATGATCTTGTTGTTCTGCGTAGCTTCCCCGATGCCCATATTGATCACGATCTTCTCGATCCTGGGCACAGCCATCACGTTGTCAATGCCAAGCTCTTTTTGCAGCTGAGATTTGATCTCGCTCGCAAACTTTTCTTTTAGGCGTGCTGCCATTTCCTTCTCTTCTTTCTCCACGGTGCCGGGGTGGCCGAAGCCGTCTACCGTTGCGTGGGGTGCTCCCTTATATATTCCTATCGCGTTATTTGGCGGAGGACTCTGCAACATCACTCCCGTTCGAGCGGGCGATACGAATCTTCTTGTCACCCTCGATGCGGTAGCCCACACGGGTCGGCTTGCCTTCAGAATCCTGCAGCATCACGTTGGAAATGGCAATCGCGGCTTCGCGGGTCTCGATGCCTCCCTGCCGCCCCGTCTGGGGGTTTGGCTTGACATGCTTCTTGATCATGCCCACACCCTCAACCAGCACCCGGTTCTTCTCCGTGATCACTCGCAGAACGCGACCACTCTTGCCCTTGTCCTTGCCCGCAATGACGATCACCTGATCGTTGCGCTTGATCTTGGCCATGACACTCTTCTCCCTCGGCGATCTGTCGGAGCCGGAATCCGCTCTAAGCTGCTAAATGACTTCGGGTGCGAGCGAAACAATCTTCAGAAACTTCTTCTCGCGCAGCTCGCGTGCAACCGGTCCAAACACGCGTGTGCCGACAGGCTCATTTGCATCGTTGATCACGACAGCCGCGTTCTGGTCGAAGCGAATGTACGTGCCATCGCGGCGCCGGTACTCCTTGCGTGTGCGCACGATGACCGCCTTCACAACCTTGCCTTTCTTCACCGTTCCGTCGGGCGAAGCTTCCTTCACCGCCGCGGTAACGACGTCGCCGAGACCCGCCTTCTTGCCGAGGCCGCCGCCGAGCGGCAAAATCATTTGAAGCTTGCGCGCGCCGGAGTTATCGGCAACGTCCAGCATCGTGCGCATTTGAACTGCCATGGTGCTTCTCCTCAGACGGGCCCTGGCCCGGAGCTAATCTACTGTGCAGCGGCGACAGGCTTTTCTTCAGCCAGGTTCGCGAGGGAAGAGCGACGAATGATCTCCTCAAGGCTCCAGCGCTTGAGCTTCGACAACGGACGCGTCTCGCGGATGCGCACCACGTCGCCCACCCGCGCGGAGTTCTGCTCGTCGTGCGCATAGAACTTCTTGTTGGACTTCATGACGCGCTTGTACTTGGGATGAGCCTTGCGCATCTCGATCTCGACCACAATCGTCTTCTGCATCTTGGTCGAAACGACGTTACCGACCTTCTCATTCCGACGCGCGCCGGACGTCCCCGCTTCGGCGCCCTGGGGAGCGGCTGCGTTCACTGTGTTTTCGGCCATGTCTACTTCCCTGCCTTCTGCTGAGCGATCTGCCGCTCGCGGGCGATTGTTTTGAACCGGGCAATATCCTGCTTCAGGACGCGGATCTTGCCTACGCCCTCCTGCTTGCCCAGGCTCTTGGCGAATCGGATCCGAAAAAGCTGTTCGGCCGTCTTGGCCGCCTCGCCCTTCAACTCCTCATCACTCAGTCCACGAATCTTTTCGAGTTCCATCACTGACTTCCTAATCAAACGGTTCCGGCTACGTCGCCGGTCTTACCTTTACTTACTTGGCCGCAACTTCTACGGCGAGGCCAGGACGCACGACAAAGGTCGTCTTGAGCGGGAGCTTGTGGCTAGCCAGACGCATCGCCTCTTTCGCAACCTCGACCGGCACACCTTCCATCTCGAAGAGCAGTTTGCCGGGACGGACGACGGCAACCCAGTGATCCGGGGCACCCTTACCCTTTCCCATGCGGGTCTCGGCCGGCTTTTTGGTAATCGGCTTATCCGGGAAGAGACGAAGCCAAACCTTGCCGCCACGCTTGATGAAGCGCGTCATGGCGATACGGGAGGCCTCGATCTGACGATCGGTGATATAGCCGCACTCCAGTACCTTCAGACCGTAATCACCAAAGGCAATCTCGGAACCGCGCCACGCTTTGCCGCGCATGCGGCCGCGCTGTTGCTTGCGGTATTTGACCTTCTTGGGAAGAAGCATAATGAGTTCCTTACGTGCCCGGAAGGGCAGCAAACCAGGACCAAAGATACCGGGTCGGCGAGGACGTGAACCAGAACCTACTGCAAGGTCGAGTACGCGAAGACGCTGACCGGGGTCTCTGTCACACACTTGAGCAGCTGCGCAACAGACTCAGGGCCAAACTAGATAAGTATAACGAAGAGTGAGGCGGATGGGAAGCCCTATGGCCTCACTCTTCAAGACCAATTCGAGCTAAAACGCGCCTGTCGTGATCGCAGCCGGTTCGCGGCGCTTGCGCTGCTCGTAGATGTCGCCACGATAGATCCACGTCTTCACGCCGATGACCCCGTAGGTCGTCTTCGCCTCGGAAAACCCGTAGTCAATATCCGCGCGCAGGGTGTGCAGCGGCAGACGTCCCTGGAGGTACCACTCGGAACGTGCAATCTCGTTGCCGTTCAAGCGACCGGAAACCCGCACCTTGATCCCCTTGCAGCCAAAGCGCAGCGCTGAATCCACACTCTTCCGCATGGCGCGACGGAACGAAACACGTTTTTCCAGCTGCAGCGCTATGTTTTCCGACACCAGCTGGGCGTCCAACTCAGGCTTGTTCACCTCGAGAATGTCGATGAAGACCTCGCGGTTCGTGCGCTTTTGGAGATCAGCTTTCAGCTTGTCGATCTCCGCGCCCTTGCGGCCAATGATGATGCCAGGACGCGCCGTGCGAATGATCAGGCGCAGCTTGTTGCCTGGACGCTCGACCTCAACGGACGACACACCGGCCTGCTTGAGCTTCTCGCGAAGCTCCGCCTTCAACTTCACATCCTCGACCAGCAGCTTGTCGTAGCCGCGCACGATGAACCAGCGCGACTTCCACGGCTTGTTAACACCGAGGCGGAATCCATACGGATGGACTTTTTGTCCCATAGTTTCCTTCTTCTTTCACGCCGTGGGCCGGTTGAGCCGGCGCGGCTTGGTTCCAAATCCCTTAAGCGGCGACAGCCTTCTTCGCTGCGGTCTTCTTTCCGGCAGCCTTCTTCGCTGCACCCTTGCGAGCGGAACGTCCGGCTTGTGCCGCAGCCGTGCTGTCCCCCGATGTGCCCGTCGTCTCTGCGGCCTTCTTCTCGGCGACTGTGATCACAATGTGGGTCAGCCGGCGCTGATAGCGGAACGCGCGACCCATAGGAGCCGGGCGAAGCCGCTTCAGTCGAGGACCTTCGTTGGCCACCGCCGTCTTCACAATAAGGTTATCGACATCGATATCCAAACCGCGCTCGTCTGACAGATGCAGCGCATTCTGGACAGCCGAGCGGAGGACACCCTCGACAACCGGCGCCATCTTCTTCTGTGTAAATGCAACGATGTTCAATGCCGCCTCGATGCGCTTGCCCTTGATCAAGTCCAGGACGAGCTTCGTCTTTTGCGGGCTCGAGCGTTGGAAGCGCGCTTCCGCGCGGAATTCCTGCATTGTAGTTGTCTTTGCCATGATGTAATCCTTATCGGCCCAAGTCGGCCATAGCTACAGAGCGTGCACGCCCTGCGTCATTACTTCGCCTTTGACGTGTCGCCGCCCTTGGCGGTGTGGCCCTTGAAGGTCCGGGTGGCAGCGAATTCGCCAAGCTTGTGCCCGACCATGTTCTCCGTGCAGTAAACGGGAATGAACTTCTTGCCGTTATGTACCGCGATGGTGTGACCGACCATATCGGGATGGATGGTCGAACGTCTCGACCAGGTACGGATGACCTTCTTGTCACTGGCCGCATTCAATGCTTCGACCTTCACCATGAGGTGCGTGTCGATGAACGGGCCCTTCTTCGTAGAGCGTGCCATGCTGAACTCCAGGTGTTCGATACAACGAATCGCCTGAGAAGACCTCTGCGACTTGGTTTAGCCCTACTGTCTCTGCATTCCTGCCGAGATCTTCTCCGGGCGCTGCTTCAGCCAGACATCGGCCACATCGAGGAGGACTCTCACGGTTCCCCTCGCAAATCAGACTACTTGCCCTTGTTGCGCCGCTGGACGATAAAGACATCCGTCCGCTTGTTATTCCGCGTCTTGTAACCACGCGTCGGCTGACCCCACGGCGTCACCGGGTGACGGCCGCCCGAGGTCTTGCCTTCGCCACCGCCATGCGGGTGGTCGACCGGGTTCATCGACACGCCGCGGTTCGCCGGGCGAATGCCCTTCCAGCGGTTACGTCCGGCCTTGCCAATGGTCACGTTTTCATGATCGGTGTTGCCCACCTGTCCAATGGTCGCCATGCAGTCCACAAGGACGCGACGGGTCTCGCCGGAAGGCAGCTTCAGCAGGGCATACTCGCCTTCCTTGGCTACCAACTGCACCTGCGCGCCGGCTGAGCGGGCCATCTGCGCACCCTTGCCAGGGCGAAGCTCAATGTTGTGTACCGTCGTGCCCGCGGGGATGTTGCGCAGAGGCAGCGCGTTGCCAACCAGGATATCCGCCTCCGGTCCACTCATGATCTGCTGGCCCACCTTCAGGCCGACAGGCTGCACGATGTACCGCTTTTCGCCATCCTTGTAGTGAATCAGCGCAATGCGCGCCGAGCGGTTCGGATCGTACTCAACCGTTGCGACAGTACCCGGGACGCCGTACTTGTCCCGCTTGAAGTCGATGAGACGAAGCTGCTTCTTGTGCCCTCCGCCCTGGTGGCGAATGCTGAGGAGACCTGCAGAGTTACGTCCGCCTGTCCGCTGCTTCGGTGCCAGCAGCGGTTTATGCGGTTTGTCCGTCGTGATGTCATCGTTCACCAGCTTCGTCTGGAAACGAAGCGTCGGGGTGATCGGTCGAAAGCTCTTGATCGGCATTACTTTGTCCTTGCCTGCCGCGCTCCGGGTCTACGGGCGCGATACATGGTTCTTGCTGCTGATTGGAGAACACCAGAAAGCTGCCTTCAGCCCCTGATCTCCGTCCTCTTGCTTTTAGATCTCTGCTGCGAAATCAGGAACCTTCTCGCCAGCCTTCAGACGCACATACGCCTTCTTCCAATCGGGCCGATATCCCGAGAACTTACCCCGGCGACGTTCTTTGCCCTCCACACCGGCCGTCCGGATCGAGGCAACGTGTACATTGAAGAGCTTTTCCACCGCCTGCTTGACCTCAGTCTTGGTCGCGCTTGCTGCAACCTCGAATACGAGAGTGCCCTCGGTCTCACGTATGGTTAACGCCTTTTCCGTGATCAAGGGACGAACGATAGTCGTGTATAGGGTCGGCATTATGCAGCCTCCTGGGCCGCAGCTTTGTGCCTCGGCAGATTCTTCATCAACGTCTCCTGAAGTGCCTCGAGGGCCGCCTTCGAGAAGATCGCGTGCTCATAACGGAGCAGGTCATAGGGGTGCACCTCGGACGAGAGCACAAGCTCGACGCCCGCGAGATTGCGCGTTCCCAGGTAGACCTTCTCGTTCAACTGCTGCGAGCTCTCGACCAGCAACGCCGTCTTCTTTGCCTCAAACTTGTCGAGCGCCTGACGGAACAGCTTGGTCTTGGCCTCTGCGGCGTCGAAATTCTCCACCACCGTCAACTTGCCATCGGCCAGCTTGGATGCCAGCGCAGAACGCAGTGCCCCGAAAAGCTTCTTGCGCGGAAAAGCATACTCGTAGCTGCGCGGTTGTGGTCCATGCACGGTACCGCCATGGCGCCAGAGCGGCGAACGAACGCTGCCCACGCGGGCACGGCCGGTACCCTTCTGCTTCCACAGCTTCTTGCCCGAACCGGAGACCAACTTCTTGTTCTTGGTCGCGTGCGTTCCCTGCCGCAGGGCTGCGCGGTAGTGCTTGACCGCCTCCCACAGCAATGCTTCATTGACCTCTCCGGAAAACACCTCATCGTGCAGTTCGAGGCTGCCCGTAGTGTCCCCGTTCAGATTGCGGATATCGATGTTCGCCATCGGTTCTTTCGCCTTCTTGCAAGCCGTCGATGCGACTTGCCCTTCCGTTGTTCGTCTGCGTTCCCGGTCCGTTCCCCGCGCAGAGGTTTGTGAGTCACCAGCGTCCAGGGATCAGGGCCACAAGTGCTAACCCTGATCCCCGACTCCGCTTTACTTCTTCTTGCCGGCCGAGGCCTTCTTCGAAGCCTTTAGCGGATCGACCGTACCTGCACCGGCGAAGCCACGACGCTCCCGCGGCGGAGCCTTGGCCTTCGAAATCATCACGTAGCCTTCCCGCGATCCCGGGACTGCACCTTCGACCATG
>CAXTGN010000025.1:0-759 GCA_964243455.1 uncultured Acidobacteriaceae bacterium | reverse complement strand
TTGCTGACCGTTACCTGGTCTGTGCCGTAGTGACCGGGCATACGCTGCCCCGGGAACACGCGAGACGGGAAGGATGAGGCGCCGATCGAGCCCTGGACCTGAAACATGTGACCGTGCGACTTGGGACCGCCACCGAAGTTGTGGCGACGAACGACCCCCGCAAACCCGCGGCCCTTGCTTGTACCAATCACATCGACGAACTTCTCGCCCTCGAACAGATCCACAAGGACACGATCGCCGGCCTTTACCCCATCGGTGCCGTCGGCGCCCGCGTCTCTCGCAACCTCCTTCCTACACCGCCCCGGGGCGGCGTGCGCCTTGCCGAAATGGCCCGTCATGGGTTTGTTGATCTTGGAAGCCTTCACAAACTCGACCAGACCGATCTGTGCGGCGTCGTAGCCGTCCTTAGCCTGTGTCTTCAGTTGCGTCACCACGCACGGACCCACCTTGAGAACCGTGATGGGATGAACTTCCCCATTGCTGTCGAAAACCTGCGTCATGCCGATCTTCTTGCCCAAAATTCCGTTTACTGGCATTGCCTTCTCTCCTCATCATGCTCAGCCTTGGCCAAGCACTGTAGGTGCTGCTGTTACTTGGTGACTGTCTTAATCTCGACGTCCACACCGGCCGGCAGATCGAGCTTCATGAGCGCATCGACGGTCTGCTGCGTGGGTTCCAGAATGTCGATCAGCCGCTTGTGCGTGCGGATCTCAAACGCCTCGCGCGACTTCTTGTCCACGTGGGGCGAGCGCAGAACGC
>CAXTGN010000024.1:19595-21655 GCA_964243455.1 uncultured Acidobacteriaceae bacterium | reverse complement strand
GTCACGCCCGGCAAGGGTGGCACCACGCACGAGGGCTGGCCCGTCTTCAACACCGTCGAGGAGGCCGTGAAGGCCACTGGCGCCAACGCCACGGTCATCTTCGTCCCGCCCCCCGCAGCCGCGGACGGCATCCTTGAAGCCGCGGACGCCGGTTTGCCGCTGATCATCTGCATCACCGAGGGCATCCCCGTGCTCGACATGGTGAAAACCTGGGACGCCATTAAAGGCGGCAAATCCGTGCTCATTGGGCCAAATTGCCCCGGCGTGATCTCGCCCGGTAAGGCCAAGATCGGCATCATGCCCGGGCGCATCCACAAGGAAGGCTCGGTGGGTATCGTGTCCCGTTCCGGCACGCTGACCTATGAAGCCGTCTACCAGCTCACGACGCGCGGCATCGGCCAGTCCACCGCGATCGGCATCGGTGGCGATCCCATCGTCGGCACCACGCACATTGACGCCCTCAAGCTCCTCAACGAAGACCCCGAGACCGAAGCCATCATCATGATCGGTGAGATCGGCGGCACGAACGAAGAGGCCGCCGCCGAGTACGTCAAGGCTCACGTGAAGAAGCCCGTCGTCGGCTTCATCGCCGGTCAAACGGCGCCTCCGGGCCGCCGCATGGGCCATGCGGGCGCGATTATCTCGGGTGGCGAAGGCACGGCCGAAAGCAAGATGGAAGCGATGACTGCTGCGGGAATCCACGTGGTGAAGTCCCCCGCAGAGATTGGTGAGACGATGGCCCGCGTGCTCGGCCGCTAAGTCCTTTGCTTCCGTAAGTCACTCTGCGAGAACCAGTTACCCTGGAGTAAGCGACCCCTAGGGGTCGCTTTTTTCTTGCACCTTTGTTTGCCCGGCTCACATCATTGTCAACAGCAACCGGGACCGTATGTGCAAAGGCTTCAGGCAGATATCCTGCCGCGCCGTGCTGCGCCCGCGAAAGGGTTTCTTC
This sequence comes from uncultured Acidobacteriaceae bacterium, assembly GCA_964243455.1. Lineage (GTDB taxonomy): Bacteria > Acidobacteriota > Terriglobia > Terriglobales > Acidobacteriaceae > Granulicella. Next base: position 20,706 of record CAXTGN010000024.1, on the reverse strand, counting down.
TATGCGCCATATTGCCTTTACCTTCACCTCCGCCGCCGTTCTTGCAGCCGCGCTCCTCCCGGGCTCGCAAGCGTCCGCCCAGCACGTCACCTACGCCATTGATCCCCAGCACTCGCAGGTGGACTTCGGCATCAAGCATATGGGCATCTCCACGGTGCATGGCCGTTTTGCCATTAAGGACGGCCAGATTGATCTTGACCCGGCGAATGTGACGGGTTCGTCCGTGATGGCGACCATCGATGTGACCAGCGTGGACACCGGGGAGGCGGCGCGTGACACTCACCTGCGCAGCGCGGACTTCTTTGACGCGACCAAGTTCCCTACGGCGACGTTCAAGAGCAGCAAGATCACCAAGACGGGCGACGGTTATGACGTGGTGGGCGACCTGATGCTGCATGGCGTGACAAAGCCGGTGACCTTGCATATGGAACCGCCCAGCAAGGACCAGGTAGGCATGGACAAGATGCCCCATCGCGGCTTTACGGCCACCACGACCCTGCACCGCAAGGACTTCGGCCTGACCTGGAATGGAACACTGCAGAGCGGCGATGCGATGCTGGGCGACGACGTCAAGATGGAGTTCGACATCGAGGCGGCGGCCAAGAAGTAGCGCACCGTGGGCCCGGCGAGCGAGCGCTTGCCGGGCGTAGGCTTCGGTTCAGCGTGGTTGGCCGCGGTAGAACAACCAGGCGATCCCGAACAGGATGGCCATAAGAAAAGCGATCTCCGCGTGTTGTGGGGAACGCAGCGTCACGTTGATGACTGCGTCGGCCGTCCACGCGACACAACCCGCAAGCCAGATCCACGCTGTTCGCCGCATACGTGTTGGACGCACGTGACCAAAGGTTTTCCGCAGGCTTCGGGGGTATCCACTTTCGTACCGTGAGATAACCCAGTCGTGGCATTACGTTTCGGCATCTCAAACTTCATGACCTTCACTGCTGTTTTGCTTTTCTGCTCTGCTGGCATTGCTGTCTGCGCCGGATTCGTCTTCCTTGTGGAGACGATTGTGGCTTTTTGGCTGCACGATGGAGAGGCGGTCAACCGGGTCCTACCCAGGACGATTTCGATCGACAGTCTGTCCCGCGAACTGCCCAACGATAAGGCTGCC
>CAXTGN010000024.1:0-19585 GCA_964243455.1 uncultured Acidobacteriaceae bacterium | reverse complement strand
TTAGCGGGGGACGGTGTCCAGTAGACTGGTGACACTGTCGTTTTCAGGAGATGTTTGTGTCCCAACGCACCTTTAGCATCATCAAGCCGGACGCCGTCCGTAAGGGCCTCGCCGGTGCCATCCTTGCTCAGATCGAGAAGGCCGGCTTCAAGATTGTCGCCATTAAGAAGATTTCGCTCACCGAGGAGCTCGCAAAAGGGTTTTACCATGTGCACGCGGCGCGCCCGTTCTTCAGTTCGCTGACCCAGTTCATGGCCTCCGGTCCCATTTTTCCGATGGTGCTGGAGAAAGGAAATGCGATCGCGGATCTGCGCAAGTTGATGGGCGCGACCAACCCGGCCAACGCTGAAGAGGGCACGATCCGCAAGCTATTCGCCGATTCCATCGAAGAGAACGCTATCCACGGCTCGGATGGGGAAGAGACCGCGACCTTCGAGATCGGGTACTTCTTTGCCGGTTACGAACTCAAGTAGAGAGCGCGTACATGCAGAAACGCCCTGCCGCTGGCAGGGCGTTTCTATCTGCTCAGGGTTCAGGGCTGGAAGAGTTTGAGGTCGATGCTGTCCCCCATGGCCTTGTAGCCGGCGTCGCCGGGATGCAGGTGGTCACCTGAATCGGCGACGGGAGAAAAGACGCTCGGGTTTGCCGGATCGCCGGTGACCTTATCGAAGTCGATGACGCTGTCGAAACGTCCACTGGTACGAATCCATGTGTTCACTGTTTGTCGCATCGCCTCCCCTGAAGGCGAGGCATAGCCGGCGCCCAGAAATGGTGTGAGCGTCGCGCCGAAGACCTCCACGCCGTGCGCGTGAGCCCGGTCGATGATTTGCCCGTAGCTCACAATGATCGCCTGTGCCGTGATGGGGTCGTCCGGGGCGTTGGGCTGATCGGTGCGACCGATGTCATTGATGCCTTCCAGCAGGATCAGATAGCGCACGCCGCCCTGGCTGAGCACATCGCGATCGAAGCGGGCCAGGGCGTTGGGTCCGGCACCATCGTGCAGCAGCCGGTTGCCGCTGATGCCCTCGTTGAGCACACCAAGAGCTTTGAATTTCTTGTCTGCCTGGAGTCTTTGGGCCAGTACATCCGGCCAGCGACGGTTCGCGTCGGGTGTGGACTTGTAGCCGTCGGTGATGCTGTCTCCGAGGGTCACAATGGCTGCCCCGTGTGACCCACCGTTCACCTCGACGCTTTTCAGGAAGCGCCACTGTGCGATGGGTCTGGCCGCCCCGATATTGTTGTTTGTCAGCTGGTCGCCTGCGCCCTCGAAGTTGGTTTGCAGGCCCAGATCGTGCTGGGTCACCACGTGCAGAGGCTGGGGCGGAAGGAGCAGAGTGATCGCCAGATCACTGAGAGCGGCAACCCTGGTCTGTAGGGGGTCGCTGACCGCCACTGCGCCGGCAGGGATGGTGATGGAGGGCTGACCCCCGAAGGAGAGGGCGTGGTCGGAGCCCGGAGCCACGCTGCCCCCCTGCGTCCTGATCGCCAGATGCGCGCCGGTCACGATCAGCGGGTCGGTCCCCAGTTCATTGCTGAGCGTGACGCGCGCCTGTGTGCCGCCGCGAGAGACGTGCACGATCTCACGCAACGTGGTCAGGCTGGCGATGGCTCCGTCCCTGTACGGAACCGCGGAGGGTGCCGCGGCCCAGGTTCCGACCCATCCCGTTTGCGCCTCGGTGCCCGCAGTGCAAAGCAAAGGTAAGGCCACGAGCGGCGACAACCAGCGAACCATACGGACACCCATGCAAAGCTTCTCCCGGTCGCTGTCAGAGTATCCCAGCGTTCGTGTGCTCGCCCGATGCACAAGGGGTCTATTCTGAGTGCCTATGGCTCCTTCCTCTGTCACAGTCACTACGCGGCCCTGGGGCATTGCTCCGGATGGCTCCGCTGCCCAGAGCTTCACGATCAGCAACGACATCCTGCAGTTTGAGGTGGTGAGTTTTGGCGCACGACTTACTTCGCTGTTGGCGCCGGATCGAGACGGCAATCAGGCCGACATCGTTCTGGGCTACGCGGCCCTGGAGCCCTATGTCGAAGACACGGCTTTTCTGGGGTGCACGGTTGGCCGATACGCGAACCGGATTGCGAAGGGGCGCTTTGAATTGGATGGGCAGGCGTTTCAGCTGGACGTCAATAATGGGCAAAACACCTTGCATGGCGGGAGCGACGGCCTGTGGCATCGCAATTGGGACGCGCGGATCCTCGTAGATGGGGTTGAGTTCACCGTGAGCAGCGCTGACGGGGATCAGGGCTTTCCCGGAGCGCTGAATGTTGTCGCCCGTTACCGGCTGACTGAGAACAAGATCACCCTGAAGTACGAGGCCACCACCGATCGCCGCACGGTCGTGAACCTGACCAATCACGCCTATTTCAACCTGGCCGGCGAGGGGAGCGCGACCATTCTGGACCACACCCTGCAGATCGAAGCCGATGCCTTCACCCCTATCGACGACACAGCCATTCCGCTGGGCGGAAACGAGCCTGTCGCCGGTACGCCTTTCGATTTCACCTCAGCTCACCCGATTGGCGACACTATTCACGTAGCCGACGCTCAGTTGAGCAACGCCGGCGGGTATGACCACAACTTTGTTCTGCGTGGAGAGATGGGAACGCTGCACCTGGCGGCAGTTGCAAGCCATCCGGGCAGCGGGCGCAGACTCCAGGTGGAGACGACCGAGCCCGGTGTGCAGTTTTATACCGGCAATTACCTGGACGGCAGCACGCAGGGGCGGTCGGGAAGCCCGTATGTGTGGCGGAGCGCCTTCTGCCTGGAGACGCAGCACTTCCCTGACTCACCGAACCAGCCCGACTTCCCAAGCACTGTGCTGGACCCGGGAAAGACGCTTCGGAGCACGACGGTGTGGACGCTGAGTAGGGGAGTAGGGAATGCGGAGTAGGTCTCGTGGCTGATTGATCGATCTGCTTCACGTACTCCTCACCCCTCACTGCTTTTACTCCTGCATCTGCTCTGATTTGACCTGCAGTTCCTGGGCGTGGGCGTCGTCCTGTATGAGGTATTCCTGGACGAACACGGCGACGAGGGCGGCTGTTGGGACGGAGACCAGGGCGCCGACGACGCCAGCCATGGCTGTCCCTGCGAGCAGTGCCACAAGGACCGTGAGGCCCATGAGGTTGACGCTGGTCTTCATAATGCGCGGTGTGAGGAAGCCGTTCTCGAGCTGGATGTAGATGGCGTAGAAGATGAGCACGCCGGCCATTTTGGACCACGAATCCAGAGCCGCCGCTGCCGCTGCCAGCAGGATTGTGATGACCCCGCCGACAACCGGGATGATGTTGAAGATGCCCATCAGGGACCCCAGCAGGAAGAAATAGCGCACGTGCAGGAATCCGAAGACGATCGTGCTGCAGAGGGCCAGAAGCAGCATGAGCGAGGCCTGACCGAGCAACCACTTGCTCATGCGGCCTTCTGCGATGACCAGGGACTTGGCCAGCTTGTTGCGCGATGGGAGAGGCACCATCGCGAGGAGGTACAGGTAGGCGGACTCGCCTTCCAACATGAAGTAGACGCACAGGATGAGTCCGGCAACCACGTCAAAGACGTGGCCAAGCCACTTTGGGGCCTGGGAGACGATGTAGCCGGCGAAGCTTGTGGCGAACGCCTCTCCCCGCCGGGCAATGTCATCGAGGCCGAACTTATTCAGCAGCGGCACCTGCTTGGCTTTGCCCACGAGTTCCGGAAGACGCTGGGGCAGGTCTCCGGCGAAGTGCTCCAAATCGTTGATGACGGGTGGCAGTCCAAAGAAGAAGAGCAGAAACAGTCCCAGGATGACCGACAGCATGAGGGCGGCGATCGCGATAACCCGGGAGGGCCGGTACCGGCCGAGCCGGAGATTCTCGATGCGCTTCACCACGGGCATAAGCACGACCGCGAAGAGCCCACTCACGTAGACCAGCTGCAGTACCTCGCGCAGTCGCCAGGCGAGAGCCAGGCTGAGCAGGAGGACGACCGTGAAGAGGATGTGACCGCGTACGGCGCGTTGCTGCCGTTGGTCGGGCGGCACGACGGCTTGGGTCCCAACCGGCGTTGCGCTCGACGTGGAGTTCGTTGCCATGGCTGTTTGTTTGTGTGTGAGCTTGGTGTGAGCAAGGATACTGTATGCCTGTGGCCCCGCTAGGATCGATGGGTCAGCGTGGCCAGAATGCTGGCGGCCACGGCTGCTGGCGAGCCCCCGGCCGCATCGGCCGTGTGGTGCGCCACCTGGGCGTAGACGGCGCTGCGGCGCTCGTACCGTTGCGCAGCGGCCTGGCGCTCCCCCAGCAATGGCCGTGCCGTGGATGCAGGATCCCCGGCCTGCATCAGACAACGGTCATACAGGATGTCAAAGGGAGCGTGGAGGTGCACAACGACCGTCTCGTGAGTGGTCGCCAGCAATGTGCGGATGGCGGCTGTTTCGGGTGCGCCTCCGCCGAGGGCGATGACCGTGCCCCGGTCCTGGAGAAGCTCGCGTAGGGCGGCAAGTTCCGCGTCGCGGAAGGCGGCCTCGCCGCGGCGAGCGAAAATGTCGGGAACCGTGGCGCTTTCGCGGCGGGTGACCTCGTCATCGAGATCGGCGAAGCGCCAGGCGAGCAGCCCGGCGAGCACCCGGCCGACGGTGGTCTTGCCGGAGCCCATAAAGCCGGTCAGGACCACGCATTGTATCCCATCCGGGATGACAGGTGCCGCACTCACTGGCGGAGCATAGCACCTTTGCGCAGCAACGTTCCCCAGGCAACAGGTAAGGCAGGCCAAAGGCCTGCCTTACCTGTAAGGGATCAGGTTAGCCGGCGAGATCAGTGACGCCGCCGTCTTCGGAGCTTTCTTCCTGGAGCTTGCTGGCGATGTTGGACCAGACAGCATCGCTTGGGTCGTGCGTGGGCTCGAAGAGGCTCTTGGCGGTTTCGGCGATGGTCTCAAGATCGCGGATCAGGGCGGCGCAATCCGGGTTGGCACCGAGAAACTTGGACAGGCGTGGATCTTCGCTCAGTTTGCCGCCGGCCAGAAACAGCTCCGGGAGGTGCTGCTCGAACTCTGCCGGGGTGAGGGAATCAAAGTTGATGGACGAGATCTCGTTCATTGCACCAGCTCCCGTACGCTCGCGATGGGAGGGGGAAGCTGCTCTGGATGGCGCAGCAACTCGCGGAGCCGCAGACGCGCTTTGTGCAGCTGGCTCTTGCTGTTGCCAGTGGAGCATTCGAGCATGGTGGCGATCTCGTTGTGCTCAAAGCCTTCGACGTCATGCAGAACAAAGACCATGCGGTAGCCGGGCGGCAGGGAAGCCACGGCGCGCTCCAGGGTGACGCGGTCGACCGACCCGGAGAGCTGGGGATCGCGGGAGCCGAAATCGCGCTTGGGTGCGTCTTCTTCGCTGGGATTGATGGTTTCTTCGAGCGAAACCAGCTGCAGGCCCTTTTTGCGCAGGTGCATCAGCACGAGATTCACCGTGAGCCGGTGGAGCCAGGTGGAGAAGGCGCTTTCGCCGCGAAAGCTGCCGAGCTTGCGGAAGAGGTGGAGAAAAGCCTCCTGGGTCATGTCTTCGGCTTCGGAGACGTTGCCGAGCATGCGCAGGCAAAGGGTATAAACACGGCGCTTGTGCAGCGCATACAGCTTGGAAAATGCGTCGGGGTCGCCCAGCTTGGCCCGCTCAATCGCTTCGGCTTCGCCGGCGATGGGTGGGTTGCGCTTGAACAAACCCGGTGTCGGTTTCGATTGCATTGTTGGGTAGCCTTGTTCTTCCATGGCAAGCGTTCCAGTCGGTCCGTGCGTACATGCCGGCGCGATTGCCTCGTTAAGCCTAACGCAAGTCTGCCTGCCGGGACCTTGTCCCTTGGAAGGACGGACAGGCGTGGTAAGTTGTCTCGCAGCTCGGGATGCGTACCGTCAGCTGCCCAGAAAGCGCGCGTACAGGGAGCGCGCCAGACCCACATCCGTGGTGCCCTGCACCAGGGCCCTGCCGTCCGGAAACACGGTCAGCGTATACGGCGGGTACCCAAAGCGTAACAGAAGTCCATTGGCCCGGACTTCGCCCAGTGGTTTCAACCGCTGCTCCAAAGTAACGAGGTCTACGTTCCGTTTGGTTTCGTGGATCTGCACTGAGTCCGGCCTTCACCGCTCAGCGCCCGGAAGACACGCTTCCCGCACACGTCGCAGTCGACCCGTGGCCGGCCCGAGGCGATCTCCGAATGATCGCCGCTCCACAGGTCGAAGGAGACCAAGGTCCGGCGCATCCTCCCCGGTTGTCCGGTGAGGAACTTGAGAGCCTCGGCGACGGCAAGGGAGGCTGCCAGGTTCACGGCAGGACCGAGGACACCCGCAGTCTCGCAGGTTTCCACGTCCCCCTGCGGAGCCGCAGGGAAGATGCAGGCCAGGCATGCCGTTGGTTCTGTCTGTTCCCGCCACGCCGGGCCTGCCGCCCCGTCTTCCGGCCGCGGAAGCATGTTCATCGTTGCCGCATAGGCTCCCACGGCTGCGGTGTAGATCCAGGGACGGCCGTCACGCACACACAGGTCGTTCAGGAGATAGCGGGTCTCGAAGTTGTCGGTGCCGTCCAGCACGATCTGGGCCCCGGCGAGCAGTGTTTCCGCATTGGCGGGGGTGAGGTCGGCTATGTGACTATCGACGTCGACATCGGCATTGACCCGGAGGAGGTGACGACGTGCGGCTTCGGCCTTGGGAAGGCTCGCGCGGGCATCGTCTTCATCGAAAAGAACCTGCCGCTGAAGGTTGCTCGGTTCCACGAAATCCCGGTCCACCAGGGTCAGACGTCCGACTCCGGCGCGCGCCAGCAGGCCTGCCGCAGCGGCTCCGGTGGCACCTACGCCAACGATGGCGGCGTGCGCTGCCTGGAGGCGACCTTGACCCGCAACGCCGATGCCTGAGAACAGGACCTGGCGCGAGTAGCGATCCGCCGGATCGATGGGAGACGGAAGCACGCATTTTCCCTGTGTCCCGCGCGTGGCCGATCTTTCCACAGAAGCTTCCACGGGCGGCATGGGTTCAGTATAGAGACAGAGACCACGCGACGAACGGGCGCCCGAAGTGGGCCAACCCGCAACACTCCCGCCGCGTCCCACGTTGTACTATCCTGCGCCTCAGGGCAAAGTTCAGCTTGGTCTCACGGTCGCTCCACGACCGGGGTCTGCCATGATGGTGAGATGACCGGACCAGAAGGTCCACTTGACGGAAGGACAACGGTGTCGGGTCGGGCAAAAGGGAGAGGGCGCGCCAGAGCGGTTCACAAAGCAGGGAACCGGGGGCCTGAAAGGCCAGCGGTTCGGCTTTGTGCGGCGCTGCTCGGCGTGGCACTGACTTCCGGTGCGGCGGTTCCGTGCATCCACGCTCAGGATTCAGGCAGCATCGGCGGTAGCGCGGCGGGACAATCTGCGCCAGTGACTCCCTCAGCAAACCCTAATGCGGCGCAAGCCATTCCCGAAGCCAGCCAGACAGCAAACCCGTCCTCGTCCTCTGTGCCGCAAGTGCCGCCCGTAGTCACCAATGCCCTGCCGGCGCTGCCATCCTCGGTCTGGAACCAGGGAGGCACCAACGTAGCTGCGATCCGTTTCGACGGGGTCACCTTCGCCGAGAACGATCCAACGGTTACCCGCCTGACCCAGAAAGCGGGCCAACCGCTCGATCCGCTCAAGGTTCGCGCCGATCTGGTGCAGCTGTTCAACAGTGGACGCTACCGAGATATTTCCCTCAGCGCGGAGACGGGGGCCGATGGTTTAACGCTGATCTACGCCGGCGTGCCACGGTACTACATCGGCCGCGTACAGATTGTGGGGGTGGACTCCGAACGGCTTTCGTCCCTGCTGGAGTTTGCGACCAAGCTGGATCCCGGCACGGCGTATACGGAGACCGACATACCGGCAGCGCTGGACGGCGTGAAGGAGTCGCTGGCAGAGAACGGCTACTACCAGCCGACGATCGATATCACCACGCAGAGGGATGACGTCGGCCACCAGATCAATGTGGCGATCGATGTCCAGATTGGGCCGCAGGCTCTGGTGGGCGCGGTTGCGGTCGCGGGAAAAGATCCGGGCATCTCGGTACCGGATTTCCGTAAGAAGGGCGGTCTCAACTGTTCGCGTCTTGTTTCCCTGGTCGAGAAGGGGTGTGAGCCGAAGGTGAGCCGGCAGACGGCCAGCAACGCGCTTTCCGGTGTACGCAGCTTCTACATCAAGAACAATCGCCTGGAAGGCACGATCAGCCTGCAGAAGGAGACCTACCAGCCGCAGAAGAAATCCCTGGATTTCGACTTCAACGCCGAGCAGGGACCTGCCGTCAAGGTCATCATCAACGGCACCAAGGTTTCCAACGCGCGCAAGAAACTGCTGGTGCCGGTCTATGAAGAGGGTGCAGTCGATAACGACCTGCTGAACGAGGGCGCCTTCAACATCCGCGACTACATGCAGCAGCAGGGTTACTTCAATGTGAAGGACTCGGTGAAGCTGGTCGGGGAAGGTACGGGCAACGTCACCGTGCAGTATGACGTGGATCCTGGAGTGAAGCACAAGGTCACCGCGGTCACCATCACGGGCAATCATTACTTCAGTACGGACACGCTGGAAGAACGGCTGCGGGTCAAAAGGGCCAGCCTTTACGTTAAGAACGGAGCTTACAGCACGCAGCTTCGTGACGCGGACCGCGACTCCATCCAGTCGCTTTACCGGGCCAGCGGCTTTCTGAATGCCAAAGTGACCGCCGCGGCGCAGGATCTCGATAAGCCCGGCAAGCATGGCAAGACGATCGCCGAAGTCGCCGTGACTTACACCGTCGACGAAGGCGCCCAGCAGAAGTTCGGCGCGGTGGAGGTGGCGGGAGCCGACTCGAGCCGGGAGCAGACGGTGTACGACATGCTGATCGCCGAGCCGGGGCAGCCGTTCTCGCTGATCACGCTGGCTCAGGACCGCGATGCCATCCTGAGTTTTTACATCTCGCATGGCTTCGATCATGCGCAGGTAGAGGTGAACCCCAAGGTCAACCCGGACAACAAGGCCATCACGGATGTGACGCTGAACATCGCCGAAGGCCAGCAGGTTACGATCGAAAACGTGCTGCTCTCGGGTATCGAGCACACCAAGCGGAATATTGTCGAGCGCCAGCTTCTGGTCCATGCCGGCGATCCACTCGATCAGGCTGCGTTGCTGCAGACTCAGCGCAATCTGTACAACCTCGCGCTGTTCAATGAGGTGAACGCGGCCGTACAGAACCCACGCGGCGATGCGCTAGAAAAGAACGTGCTTGTGCAGATCACCGAGGCCAAGCGCTGGGATGTCACGTACGGTTTCGGTTTTGAGGCGCAGCTTTCGCAGCCGGGCGTCATCCCCGGCCAGACCCGAGGGCAGACCGCCGCCCAGAACGGGCAGGCCGGCGCCAGCCCGCGTGTTTCGCTGGATGTTTCGCGGATCAATCTGTTCGGCACCCAGAAGTCGCTGACCTTGCACACCACTTACGGCTTGCTGGAGCAGATTGCGTCGTTGAGCTTTAACAACCCCAACCTGCTTGGGAACCCGAACCTCACGGCGACGATTTCGGGCGGCTATAGCAACGTTCAGAACATCACGACCTTTCAGGCGCAGACGTCGCAGTTCGACTTCCGTGTTACGCAGAACATCAAGCGCGCCGACCACCTGATCTACGACTTCCAGTACCGGCGTATCAGCGTCGACGCGAACTCGCTTGAGATTTCACCGAACCTGATCCCGCAGCTGTCCGAACCGGTCCGCGTCGGCGGTCCCGGGGTCACGTATTTCCATGACACACGCGATCCCAGCCCGCTGAACGCGACCAGGGGACAGTACTTCTCCATGCAGGAGTTCATCGCCACTTCGATCTTCGGTTCGCAGACGAACTTCAATCGCCTGGACCTTTCGCATTCCACCTACTACAGCTTCGGCAAGAAACATCCCTTTGTGTTTGCCCGGAACCTGCGTGTGGGCTTCGAGAACACGTTTGGGAACGCGGTAAATGGGACCAGCTCTGCGATAGGGCAGAGCAACTACGCCTGTCTCGGCTCGCTGGCTACGACCAACGCCACCTGCAACCCGATACCGCTTCCGGAGCGCTTGTACGCTGGCGGCTCGCAATCGCATCGGGGCTTCGGCATCAACGACGCGGGTCCCCGCGACCTGACAACCGGTTATCCCGTTGGCGGTTCCGCTGTCGTCGTGAACCAGTTCGAATTGCGGCTGCCCGCAACCACCCTGCCCTATGTCGGGAACGCGGTGAACTTCGTGCTGTTCCATGACATGGGCAACGTGTTTCGTTACCCGGGCGATATGTTCACGAGATTCAAGAACTTTCATCAGCCCAACGAGGCGACCTGCCGGGACGTCACGATCCCGGCTGGGACGCCCGGCGCTACCCCGGACGAACAGCGGTCCAACGCCGTGGGCAATTGCAACTTCAACTACTACTCGCACGCGATCGGCCTGGGCGCCCGTTACAACACGCCGGTCGGCCCCATCCGGCTCGACCTTTCGTACAACCTGAACCCACCGGTGTATCCGGTGTTTGATGACTACACGACGAACCCGCCGTATGTAGGGCAGGCGAGCCATTTCCAGTTCTTCTTCTCCATCGGACAGGCCTTCTAGCATGCGCTTCGTTCCCAGCCTCTCGGTTTACAGGGCCGCTTCGTACCGCGCCGCCCTCGCGGTGGGGATGACCTGTGCCGTGTTGGCGGCCGATGGCCGGTTAGTGGCTCAGAGCTCGCAGCTTCCGGCAACGCCCGCGGACCAGCAGCCGCAGTCGCAGTCACCAAAGGCGACGCCACCTGCGGACCAGCAGCAGCAGCCCGCTGCGGAAGCGCCGACGGCCCAGGCGGAGTCAACACCGGGGGTTGTCCCGGTGCCGAAGTCGGTGCCGTCGATGATGCCGCATGAGCCGGGCGAGGAAGTCGACCGTGTGGTGGCGATTGTGAACGGCGAGATCGTACTCGACTCGGACGTGAACGAAGAACATCGCTTCGAAGCCATCCAGCCCTATCCCGCCACAGGCGGTACGCAGGCCACGCGGGATCGCGAGATCGAGCGCCTGGTCAACCGTGCCCTAATTCTCCAGCAGGCCCGTCTGCAGTCGCAGGACATCATCACGGACGCCGAGGTCGACAAGGAGATCGCGAACCTGCGCACAACCCTGCCGGGCTGCAAGGCAGGGGACTGCTCGACGGATGCTGGCTGGACCCACTACCTGTCGACGAAGGGCTTTTCGCCGGCGGAGTTTCGCACGCGTTGGCAGGAACGCATGGAGGTGCTCGCGTTTATTCAGGAGCGTTTCGGCGCCGGGACCTCCGTTTCAGAGGGGCAGGTTCGCGAGTTCTACCAGAACACGATGCTGCCGCAGTACAAGAAGGCTGGGACGAAGCCTGCACCCTTTGTCTCCGTGGAGCCTCGTATTCGCGAGGTCCTGCAGCAGCAACAAGTGTCCAGTCTGCTCCGTGACTGGCTGCAGAGCCTGCGCGCGCAGGGCAGTATTACCGTGATGCATCCCGGCGAGGAGGCTCCATGAGAGACAGCATGCCTCCTCAAACACCCAGTTCGCCAACGCTGGGAGCGGCTCCGGCTTCGGGACCGCAGCGATCGAGTCATCGCGTGGCGCGCTTCTTTGGCTGGGCGTTTATCTCGCTGGCCGTTCTGGTGCTGATGGTGCTCTTTGGCCTGAACTGGTATACGGGGACCGCAGATTTTCAGCGCCGTGTTGGCAGCCAGGTGACGTCTGTTCTGGAGGACTCGACTGGAGGCAAAGTCGATGTCGGCCATATTGGGTTCAACCTTTGGCACCTTGCCATTGAGGTCGACAACCTTGTCATTCATGGGACGGAGGCACCGGGTGAGGCGCCGTATTTGTCTGCGGCGAAGATCCTTGTCCGCCTCAAGATCAATACCTTGATCAGCCACACGGTGGGCAAGGGAGCGCAGTCGCACGTTGGGCTGAACTTTCTGCGTGTCGAGCAGCCGCACGCTCACCTGATCATCGACAAGGACGGCAAGACCAATCAGCCGGTCCCCAAGCACCCTTCCACCAGCACGGAGCCTGTGCAGAATTCGCTGCTCGACCTCCAGGCCAAAGAAGTGGAGCTCGCCGACGGTCTGATCCTCATTAACGATCGGCCGATTCCGTTCAATGCAGCAGCGAAGGATCTGAACGCTCGCGTCCAGTACGTCCCCTCGACCGACCGGTACGGCATTGACGTGGATCTTGCGGATCTGCAGACGCAGATGCAGAAGCAGCCCCTTCAGGACTCCAAGCTGCACTTGAACCTGGAACTGGGCCGCGACATGGCCCATCTGCAGAGTCTGGATTTTTACACCGGCAACAACTCCCACCTGGCGGCAAACGCCTCCATCGAGCACTTCGCCCAGCCGCAATGGCAGGCCAACGTGAGCGGCAACGTCAGCCTGGTGCAGATCGGTCTGCTGGGCGGCGTGGAGGGTTTGACCTCAGGCGTACTGAACATCGACATCCATGGCCACGACTGCGGAATCACGCCGCAGCAGGCGCAGCAGACACCCAAGCAGCCGTCGACGCCGATCAAGGCACAGCAACTGCCGCCCGACCCAGACTGCCAGAAGGGTTACCTGCTGCTCGGGAATATCAAACTGCAGGACGCGAGTTACCGCACGGAGGACGTGCGGCTGCACAATGTCAACGTGGACTCGCAGTTGCGGGTGACCCCGACGGAGTTGCTGTTTAACGCGCTGACGGGCAGGCTGCCCGGCGGTGGCACTATCGACGGCGACCTGAAGATCGAGAACTGGCTAGGTGAGGTTCCCGCGACGGCGCCCTCCAGTTCGCCGACCACGGTGGCCGCGGCCAAGACAGCCAACAACGCCGCCGCGAACGTGGGTGCGGCCCCTCCGGTCCAATCAGTCAACGTCACCCCCGTGCAGCGTGCCCACGCCTTTGCGAAGGTCGTTGTGAAAGGCATTACGCTCCGCACCATTCTCGAGATCACCGGACCGAACAAGATGGGCGATCTCGGCCTTGACACCCAGGTCAGTGGCCCGGTTACCGCGGAGTGGGGTGGACCGGCAACTAATATCGCGGACACCGTTCAGGTTGGGGCGGACCTGACGCTTTCGCCCTACGGGGAGCACCGGGCAAACACATCGAACGTGCCTGTATCCGGCCGGGTCATCGCTCACTACGATGGGCGCACGCAGGTCGTGAACCTTCAGCAGGTAAACGTCCAGACACCGGGAACGACCCTGACCGCTTCCGGCGTGCTGGGCGTCAACAACGGTGACCCGCTGACCAATCTTGCTGTGAATCTAAACGCGCGCGACCTCGCCGAGTTCGATCGGACGCTGCAGATCCTGGGCGTGTCGGCGAATGGTAAGAAGGGAACCGCCGCCCTTCCCGTGGTTCTGCACGGCTCGCTGGCTTTCAACGGCACCGCCAAGGGTTCCGTCCGCACCCTCGATGTCAAGGGTCACCTGGTCGCCAACGCCATTGAAGTCAAGCTCGGCACGACCACCGACGTTCTTCTGGATTCTGTCGTCGCCGACGCGGAGTATGCCCCGAATCGCGGCCTCGCTGTCGCGGGCTCCACAATCAAGCGCGGCACGGCCGTGCTGAACGTGACTGGCTCTGCTGCGCCGCATCGGGTGGTCTCTCGCCACGGCGTGGTGAGTTACGCATGGGATAACGCCACCGCCGTGAATGGCACGGTGAAGCTGGCCAATGCCCAGGTTCCGGACCTGCTCCAGATCGCAGGTCAGCAAAACAATGTCCAGCTCACGGGAACGGCAAACATCAATGCCCAGGTCTCGGGGATCCTTGGGAACCTGAACGGCAACGGGAACATTACCCTGATGAACGGTCTGGCCTACGGCCAGCCGTACTCGACCCTTTCCGTAGACGCGAACGTGCTTGGGCAGCAGATCAACGCGACGCGTCTGCTGGTTGCGGCGCAGGGCGTTACGGTCACGGGCAATGGAAGCTACAACCTGACCTCGAAGCACATCACTGCCCAGATTTCCGGCCAGAACATACGCCTGTCGCAGCTGGACATCGTCAAGAAGCAGAACCTTCCTGCGGACGCGGTGCTTTCCTTCAATGCCAGCGCCAACGGCACCGCACAGGAGCCGAATCTCAAGGCCAACCTGTCGCTAACCGACCTGAGCTATGAGGCGAAGCCGCTTGGACAGCTGAACCTGACGGCTCACTCGACCGGATCTACGGTCTTCTACGACCTGACCTCGCAGCTGGTCGGCGCGCAGATTGCCGCCAATGGTCAGACTTCCCTGACGGGGAACTATCAGACGGACGCCAAGCTCACCCTCTCCGGTGTAGATGTCGCTAAGGCGGTGGCCCTGTTCTCGCCTGGCGCCACGGACGCGACTTCGGATATTGCTGCAACGGTAATCGTCAGCGGGCCAGCCACAAGCCCTAAACTCCTCACTGGCTCGGCGAGCTTCTCGCAGTTCAGTCTGACCACCCAGGGCGTTACGCTCAAGCAAACCGAGCCGATTCGCGTGGGTCTCCGCAATGGGGTCGTCGCCGTGGACAGCTTCCACGTTACCGGCCCTGACACGACGCTGCAGGTTTCTGGTACGGCGACCGTCTTTGGCGACAACAGCCCGGACGGCGGACCGGTGGACATCCATGCCAACGGCAGTCTCGACCTGGCGTTGGCGCATACGCTGGATCCGCAACTCATCACCTCCGGCAAGGTCACATTGAATGCCGGTGTGGGTGGTCGGCTCAAGAACCCCGCACTCAACGGCGAAGTCAGGTTCGACAACGCGAACCTGGCTATCGACGGCATTCCCAACGGGCTGAGCAATCTCCAGGGTGTCGCTATCTTCAATCAGAACCGTCTGGAGCTCCGCAACATCAGCGGCACCTCGGGCGGCGGCAAGATCACTCTGGGCGGCTACGTCGGCTACCAGCGTGGTCTCTTCTCTGACCTTACCGCTCACGTGGATCACGTGCGGGTCCGGTATGCGGGCCTCTCCACGACGGCGGATGGAACGATTCGCCTGCAGGGTGGCGGCCAGGCGCTGTTCCTCTCCGGCAACGTCCTGATCACCCGATTCGGCATCGGCGCGGACGTCGACTTTGCCCGGTTTGCCGGCACGGGCGGGGTCTCGGTTCCACCGGATCCGACGTCCATCCTGAACAGGATCCGGATGGATGTGCACGTCGCCAGCTCGCCCCAGCTCGATTTCCAGAACAGCTACGCCAAGATCTCCGGCACAGTCGACCTCAATGTGCGCGGCACGGTTGCCGTGCCCTCGATTCTGGGTACGGTGCGCATCACGGACGGCAGTGCGACCTTCGCAGGAACGACGTACCAGCTGGAACGCGGCGTCATTTACTTCACAGATCCCGTTCGGATCAACCCGATCATCGATCTGGATGTGACGACGCGGGTACAGAACTACAACGTGACTGTGGGTGTGCACGGCGATACAACGAATCTGAAACCGATTTACCGCTCGTCGCCGCCACTTACGGAGGCCGATATCTTCAACCTGCTGGCGCTTGGCAAGACACAGGAGCAGTCGCAGATCAGCAGTCAGCAGCAGGTGCAGGCGGGCACTGATCCTACGACCAGCGCCATTCTCTCTGGCGCGCTGAACGCGACGGTAGGCAGCCGAGTGGGCAAGCTCTTCGGTGCGGGGTCGGTGAAGCTGGACCCGTCCTATACCGGGACCTTGGGTAATTCCACGGCCCGGATCACCGTGCAGGAGCCCCTCACAAACCAGCTCACATTGGTCTTTGCAACCAATATCAACGAGAGTGCGCAGCAGCTCATTCAAGTGCAGTACCAGATTTCCGACGATACGACGCTGGTAGCGACGCGTGACGAGAGCGGCGTCTTTTCTATCGTCTATCGGCTGCGCAAGCGTTATAAATAAGTGGCCGCGCGCTCCGACTTCTTAAGCACCGGAGCGTGGCTAGCGGTTCATCCCGTTGGCCCGGGCCAACGCCGATTGTGCCCTGGGGAGGGAGTTCGCATGCGAGACGGTCGATTTCGGTGGTCCCAGATCTTCGCACTTTGCGCTTCTCTGGTTTGTGTCCCGATCCACGCACAAGGGGGCAACGACACCCAGCTTCAGACCGACGTGCAGCGTCAGTTCAACAAGAAGCAGTTCCGTGATGTGCATCCGCAGATAGCCAATGGGGTCGTCACCCTGACCGGCACTGTCAATCTGCTTGCGGATAAGCTTGACGCGGAGAAGCGCGTCGCGAAGACCCGGGAGGCGGCTTCCATCAGCAACCAGATTACGGTGAATGCCGGTGAGGTCTCCGACCAGCAGCTCTACAACAAGCTGGGGAAGGCGCTTCTCTACGATCGGCAGGGGTACCCGAGCTATGTCTTCAACAGCATCGGTCTGCAGGTACAGAACGGGGTCGTGGCGCTTGTGGGCGAGGTTGTGGAACCTGTCGACAAGGATTCGGCTATCGGTGTTGTCGCTAATACCCCTGGTGTTCGTGGATTGGACGATCACCTGAAGGTCGCCCCCGTGTCGCCAATGGATTGGCAGATCCGCCGGGCGATGTACCAGGCGATCTACGGCTCATCCGTAGCGACCAAATACGCGATTGACCCGGCAAAGCCCATCCGGATTGTCGTCGACAACGGTCATGTCACCCTGACCGGGGTCGTCACTAACCGAGGCGACAAGGAGATTCTCGGTATGCGCGCGAACTCGGTGCCCAATGTTTTCTCCGTGAAGAACGATCTGCAGGTCGCCGGGCAGGCTGCCGAAACTCCCTGATCCCAGCGGTACACTTTCCTTATGGAACGCGTCCTTCGCAACACCCGCATCACGATGGAGATGATCAAGTGGGAGCACTCTGTTTTCGCGCTCCCGTTTGCGCTTTCCGCGGCGGTCCTTGCGGCTCACGGGTGGCCGTCGCTCCGGACCCTGCTGCTGATTGTTCTTTGTATGGTGAGCGCCCGCTCCGCAGCAATGGCGTTTAATCGCTATGCGGACGCTGAGCTGGACGCCGCCAACCCCCGAACCGCGATTCGCGCGATCCCTGCCGGTCAGCTCACAAAGGGTTTCGTTCTTGCATTCACAATCGCCTCTGCGGCCGTCTTCATTGGTTCGGCAGCGTTGCTGAACCGGCTGACCCTGGAACTGTCACCGTTGGCGCTCCTGGTGGTGCTGGCCTACAGCTACATGAAGCGCCTGACCCGGTGGTCGCACCTGGTCCTTGGGCTCGCTTTGGGAGTCGCCCCTTCGGCTGCCTGGATCGCGGTTCGCGGCAGGCTCGATCCTCGCATCATTTTGCTTACGGGCATCGTGCTGCTCTGGGTCGGTGGTTTCGACGTTCTCTATGCGTGCCAGGACTTCGAACACGACCGCTCGGCCGGTCTGCAAAGTGTCCCTGCCGCCTTCGGGGTCCGGGGGGCGTTTTGGATCGCCAGGACCATGCATCTCGCCGTAGCCATTTTGCTCTTTGTCTTTGTCCACGTCTTCGGTCTGGGGCTGATTGCCCTGGTCGGCATGGGGATCGTTGTTCTGCTGCTGGCGTACGAGCACTCCATCATCAGTCCCACGGACCTGCGCCGCATGAACGCCGCCTTTTTTACTCTGAACGGGGTCATCTCTATTGTTTTCTTTCTGTTCGTGGCAGGGGATATTCTCTATCGTCGCTGATTGCATGTGAGCCTGCGAACACGTAGAAAAGCCCGGTGGATTGCCGGGCTTTTCTACTACGAGATGATCCGGGTGCTAACGCTTGAGATCCTCGACAGCGTTGCGGATGTGGTCCTTGACGTTTTCCGCGGCAGAGGTGACTGAGTTCCGTGCGTCATGCGCGCTGTTGTCGGCGGCTGTCCCGGTGTCACGGGAGGTGCCGCTAGAGGTGGACGGCGTTGAAGAGTCATGCGCAGCTTCCTTGACGGAGCCCCACGCCTGCTCGCCGTGCCCCTTCACTTCCTGGGCGGCACCGTGATTCGCGACCGACTGATCCCCGGTCAGATCACCGAAAGCCTGCTTGGTCTTGCCGGCAACCTCGTCCAACTTACCCTTGACTGTGCTGTCGCTGATGCTCATGTTGCTACCTCCTCTTACGTTCTGAGGAAAAAGGGGAAGGTGCGCGTCGTCATCGATGACGCACCCTGGGGTGCCTCTAGATGCCGCGGCGGCCGCCAATGAGGTTGAAGATCAGCACGATAAGTGCCAGCACCAGCAGCAGGTGAATCCACCAGGCAACGACGTGGAATCCAACAAAGCCGACGGCCCAGAGGATGACGAGAATGATGGTGATGGTCCAAAGCATAAAGATCTCCTGATAACGCACGACGTAAACACGTTGTGCGAACGTTCTGATTCTCCGCAGCTCATGCCGCGGTATTTGCTATGGTGAGAGTCCGGGCGCAGAAGCTTGGTTGTCCTCAAAACGATCTATATTCCGTGCGGCCGCAGTGACTCAAGAGGAGAGATAGAAGACACTTTGGTCAACATCGGCACGGTCGCAATTCAGGGTGAGCCTGGTTCCAACAGCCACATCGCGGCGCGCGAGATGCTCGGCCCCGCGCCGCAGATCTTGCCGTGTAGCCTATCCGCGGACGTGATTGCGGCAGTGATCGACGGTCGGGCCCACGCAGCTGTCCTGCCCATTGAAAACAGCCTGCACGGATCTGTGGCCGAGCACTACGATCTTCTGCTCCATGCTCCGCTGCGCATCGATGCCGAGCACCAACTGCGCATACAGCACCACCTGATTGCCGCACCCGGCGTGCCCCTCGAGGCGATCCGTCATGTACTTTCCCACCCCGTTGCTCTCTCCCAATGCCGCCGCTTTCTCGCGAGCTTCAGCCAGACCCAGCCTCAGCCGTTCTTCGATACGGCTGGGAGTGTGCGTCACGTGATGGAGAGGCGTTTTCCCGACACAGCAGGCATTGCGCCCCGATTGGCTGCTGAGATCTACGGTGCCGACGTGCTCGTTTCCAACATCGAAGATCATCCCGAGAACTTCACGCGCTTCCATCTGCTGCACCGTTCCGACGCAGAGCCCGTCTCCTCCGCGGACGCGAACAAATTGAGCGTCGCGTTTGCCCTGGAGCATCGTCCCGGCACATTGGTCCGCGCCCTGCAGGCACTCGCAGCCGCTGGCGCCGATCTGACCAAGATCGAATCCCGCCCGGTTCCGGGACGGCCGTGGGAGTACATCTTTTTCGTCGATTTGCGTTTTCAGGATGGTGCGAACGGGGCTGAAGCTGCCCTGATGGCACTTTCGGCGACGACAACCATGACCAAGGAACTGGGCCGCTACACCGCTGCCTAGCAGCCCTGTTCCTTGTCGGTGTGGGCAACGTCTAGGCCTTGCTTGAACTCTTCATCTGAGCCATCGTCGCGTCGAAAGCTGTATGGAACTGAGCCATCTCGTCCGGTGTGCCTACACTGATACGTACGTGAGTCGGAACCGCGGGCCAGACGCGTCCAATGTAGACATTGCGCGCCTGCATGGCATCGATGACATGCTTGGCGGGGTAGCCGGTGTCGATCATGAAGCAATTCGAGACCGCGGGTGTGTATTTGAAGCCTTCGGTGTCGAGCCAGGTGAAGGTGGAGTTACGCACGTCGGTGTTGATCTTCCGGCGGGTTGCAATCAGCGCCG
>CAXTGN010000023.1:12613-21871 GCA_964243455.1 uncultured Acidobacteriaceae bacterium | reverse complement strand
CCTACGAGGGATACAGCTTAGCCGAGGTCACCTTCCCGACCCGTGTGCTCGGCCCGCTCGGTTGCGGGCCGCTCACGCTCACCCACGCCGCCGGCGGACTCAACCCCGCCTACACACAGGGCATGCTCGTCGCCCTCAGCGACCACATCAACTTCACCGGCACCAACGCCGCACTGGGCCCCAACGAGCCACGCTTCGCACAGCGCGAGGGCGCCGGTCTCCGCTTCTTCGACATGACGGCCGCGTACTCGCCTCGTCTGCGCGCGCTGGCCCACGCCGAAGCCGCGCGCCAGAACCTACCGCTCCCCGAAGGCGTCTACCTCGCCGTCCTCGGCCCCAGCTTCGAAACACCCGCCGAGATCCGCGCCTTCCGCACCCTCGGCGCCGATCTTGTCGGGATGAGCACCGTGCACGAAACCATCATCGCCCGCCACATGGGCCTTGAAGTCCTCGGCCTTTCGCTCGTCACCAACATGGCCGCTGGCCTCTCGTCAGCGCCCATTCATCACGAAGAGGTGATGGAAACCGGCGCGCGCGCAGAAACCCAGTTCACCGCGCTCCTGAAAGGGCTCATCCCCCAAATCCCCTGACTCACAGCTCAAGACCTCATCGCTCGAAGCTCGACAAAACCCAGTCCACCACAACTTCCTGCAGGTCCCCTACACTGAACAACGTGAGCCCGGCCCCACCAACCCTCCCTGATCCGCGGCCCATCCTCCTCGGCATCGCAGGCTGCTCCGGCTCCGGCAAGACCACCCTCGCCCGCGAACTCGCCGCGCAACTCAAAGCCACGCTCTTCCCGCTCGACTTTTACTACCGAGACCTCTCGCAGTTCCCCCTCGACCGCCGCGACAAGCGCAATTTTGATCACCCCGACTCGCTCGAGTCCGAGCTCTTCATTGAACACCTCCGCGAGCTGTCTGCGGGCCGCCCCATCCACAGGCCGGTCTACGACTTCAAGACCCACTCGCGCGTGCACGACGCCTTCACCACGATCACTCCGAGCCGCGTGCTCCTCGTCGAGGGCATCCTCGCCCTGCACTACCCGGAGTTGCTGCCCCTCTACAAGCTTTCGGTCTACGTCGACACCCCGCACGATGTCTGCCTTAGCCGACGTATCCGTCGCGACATCCGCGAGCGCGGCCGCACCGAGGCTTCTGTCCGCGAACAATATGAAGCCGCCGTCCGCCCCATGGCCGATCAGTACATTCTTCCCAGCCAGGCCCACGCCAACCTCACCGTCAGCGGCTGCGAGCCGCTGAACCGGGCGCTGGCCAGCGTCCTGCAAGCAATGAGGGACCGCGGCCTTCTTCGTTAACGGCATGGGCCAAAGAAGAGCAGAGCCGAAGCTCTGCTCCCCGTATCAAGGCAGCTATTGGTGATGTTCCCGTTCGGCTGGTGCCGGTTTTGCAGCAGTACGCGCCGCCGGTTGAGGCTGCGGTGCTGGTCTGCCGGCCGGCTGAGCCCGGTTCTGTGGCTGTGTGGGCTGTGGCCGGTACGTCTGCTGCGACGGCTGTGGCCGATACGTCTGCTGTGCGGGCTGCGGCGCCAAGTTCGGTCGGCTGTTCAGTGCAGGCTGCCCCACGACACCGGGCCGCGCTCCCGGCTGCACCGCGCCATTCCCAGGAGCACTCGTGAATCCACGAGTCTGGTTGGCCGGCTGGGCTGCCCCGGTGGTGCCGAAGGGACGCTGATTGCCACCGCCATTCATCGCGGCAGGCGCCGCACCCCGCGCCGGAACCGCCGTCCGGTTAAGCTCCGCCGGGCTGCTGACGGGTCGCTGCACCGCTGCATGCGCTGGGACCCCATGGTTGAACGAGGCGAAATTCGCCCGGTCCTGCGAAGCCACTTGTAGATGCTGGGTCTGCATCGACGTCGGCTGCACGTGCCCCTCACGTGAGAACGCCTGCTGCTGCGGCGTAGGCCGGGCCTGTATCCCGTTCGATCCGCCGTTAAAGCTGGTGTGGATGTTGTTGTTATTGACGGTGGTGTTGTTGATCACCGTCCGGTCCACATACACGTTCGTGATGTTGGTCCGGTTCACGTTCATCACGGCCGTGTTGTAGGCAAAAGATCGGCCCCGCCACTCGCCACCGCCAAAGCCCACGCCCGTGTACCCGAAGCCGTAGTTGATGCCACCGTAGAAGCCCACATGCGGCCCCCAATATCCCGAGTGAAAGAAGTACCCGCTATCGCCGTAACCCCAGTAGCCCGGAGTCCACAACAGGCCCGGCTCCGGTGCCGCCACCCAGGTTCCCGGAACCCAGTAATACCCTTCATCACCGTACGCCCAGAATCCAGGCGTCCAGATATAGTCCGGCGCGGGGCAAGGCGGCTGCACATAGACCGGAAGCTCCGGCGGCGCGAGGTTCACGGCAATGCTTAGAGAGAACTGCCCTCGCATAGCTGCAGGGGAGACGGCGGCAAGGGCCACCGCACAAGTAAGGGTCAGGCCACGCAGGGTGCGATTGACGTTCATGACAACTTCCTTTCATACGCCAGGTACTTGCGTACACAACCGTATCTAACCCATTTACACGGTCGGAGTTGTTCCCTGCAATGACACAAAAGCTTGGCGCGACGGAATGCTCCGTCGCGCCATTGTTCAATCAGGTTCGTCTACGCCAGGACTGGCTCAAGTCGTTCCGCGAAGGCCATGCCCTTGCGCGCCGCGGCTGCCTGTTTGTGGTACGCATAGCCGGCGATCAGCGGAAAAGCAATCGTCGCTTCGGCAAACACCATCTGCTCATACGTCAGATCGACCTTGCCCCAGGAGCTTGCTTCCTTCAGCGTCGATCCGCTCAGCGCACCGTCGCGTACATCAGCCACCGTCACCTGGATTGCGTACTTGTGCATCGACGCTTCCACACCCAGGATGTCCGCAGCCACGACGATGTCCTGCGCGAAGTTCTTCGGCACGCCGCCGCCCATCATCAACAGGCCCGTCGTCGGTACCTGCAGCTTGAACTGCGTCAGCTCATAAAAGTCCTTGGCGGCATCGAGCGACACCATTGGTTTGCCCTGACGCTCATGCTGATGCGCCACAAAGCCAAAGCCGGCCGAGCAGTCAGCAAAGGCGGGCACAAAGATGGGCACATTCTTCTCGTAGCAGGCAAACACGATGGAGTCGTCGTTGCCACCCTTTGGCGTACGGCCATTCTTCTCGAGATACGCACCCATCTCACGGATGATCTCGCGCGAGCTGTACGCCCCCGGCTTCATGCCGTTGATGATCTTATGCATCGCTTCGTCGCAGATGCGCAGCTCTTCTTCGTCGATGAACGTGTCATAGATGCGATCGATCATCAACTCACGCAGCTCGTTGTCGCCTGCACCGTACTTGTAGAAATCCGGGGCGACATAGTGACGGAAGCCCAGCGCCTCAAAGAAGTCCTGATCGACAATGTTCGCGCCGGTCGACACAATCGCATCCACCATGTTGTTACGCACCAACTCGACAATCACCTTCTGCATACCAGCCGAGATCAGCGACCCGGCCAGGCAAAGGATCACACCGCACTCGGTATCGCGCAGCATCATGTCATACAGCTGTGCCGCACGCGCCAGGTCGCGCGAGCTGAACGCCATGTCGGCCATCGCGTTCACGAGCGGCACAACGTTGTGCTGGGTAATATCGATCGGCTTGATCTGTGTTGTAAGAAGTTCCTGTTTGGTGGCCATGAGTAATCTCCAGAAAGGGTGCTGCCGTGGCGGAGGTCGCTTGAAACCGAGTCTTCATCCGAGCCTGGATGGGGGGAGCAGCGCAAGCCAGCCGCCCCCGTTCATGTTCAAGATCCCAAGCCCAACACGCAGTCATTCTCGCCGACTACGTTCCCTATTTGTATGAAAGCGGAGTTTCAGATCTCTCGTTCGCGGGCCCCATGCCGATCAACCGCATCCCGGAGTCATCTGCTCCCTATAGGATGCCCCAAAAGCTTTGCTGATTCAAGCCTGCGAAGAGGATTACCCCCGGAAATTTCCGCCAGAACACCGTCTGACCCACACCCTCAAAAGTAGAATCGCTCGTCCTCCCAGTGGAAGGGCGCCGAGGGCCGTCGTCCGCGAAGCAGGTAAACGGTCTTATGCTCAAACGGCATGGCCCATGGATTGTCTAGTTGACCAACAACCTGCACGGATGTGTACTTCCGTCCTATTTCTTCAAGGGTGTCGGCGATAACGGCAATGGAAACGTTCGGGTCGCAACCATGCGTTCCCCATAACCAGTAATTGTTCTGTCCACTCAGCGCGGGTGGCAGCCCACCTTCCTGTTTTCTGCTCCCAGCGTGTCCCAGGAAGTCGATCGCGCCAGCCTCCCCGTAGTTCCCGCCAAAGACGCAAACTCGCCGTTGATCTTCCGGCGGCAAGGTCTTAAAGGCAGCCAGAACAGTGCTGACCTCTTCCTTCCACCCAAAACGATCGGCAAAGAACTGCGGCAGCGGTCCCGTGGACAAAGTCTCTGTCTTGTCACCATGCAGATGAAGCGCCTTCGTATAACGAACCCACGCCGCCGGTCGCAGGACCGGAGAACTCATCGGCAGAATGAGAACGCTTGTGACGAGCAACACCGACTCGAAGACCGGAAACCCCACAATACGGTCCTGCTGCACTCGTAGAGTGTTCGAAAACCTCTTCTCCCAGGCCACCCCGCCAGCAGCAAAGACAGCTGGGTAGATTGCCGCCAGGTAGTAGTCCTTCGCATGCAGAAGCAGCATGGCCCCGAAAAAAAAGAGGTACGTGCGACCCAGCCACCGTCCGTCCTTTATGGATCGCTGTCGCAGCAACGCCACAACCCCAGGGATCCAGAGCAGCGCGTTCACTGGCTGCATATTGTTGAACTGCGCCAGGAAGAACTGCAGCGGGTTCAGGACTACCGTTTTGTGCCCGGTCTGGCCATTACGCAGGAACTCAAGGGTCGGCCAGTGATTGTGTATCTGCCAGATCACATTCGGCAACGCGATGAGGATCATCAGCGCGATCCCGGCTGCTGCCCATCGCGAGAGCAACACCCTGCGCTGCTCCGTAACCAGCAAACCCAGCCCCGCGGCGGCAAGGAAGAACGTCATCGAAGGCTTGTTGAGCAGGCCCACTCCCGCCGAGATCCCGAAAACCAGCCACCAGCGGCGTTGCGAGCCCCCGCGGAGCATCAGCAGCAACGCCAGCACACAGGTCATCCAGAAGACCGGCTCGAAGGAGTTCATCGAGAGGTAGCCATCGGTACCGATGTACTGGGGAGACACAATCAGGCCGAACATGGCCAGAGCCTGCGCAGACCGCTTTCCACCCAGCGCCCACGTAATGACTCCCGTGAGAAACACGCTCACCGCACCCGCAAGCGCCGAAAGCACACGGATCCCAAACACGGAATCGCCGAAGAGGATCTCGCCAAGCCGCGCCTGTAAAGCCACCACCGGCCCATGATCTACGTATCCCCACGCGAGATGACGGCCACAGACAATGTAGTAAAACTCGTCTCGGAAGTAGCTGTAGCCCAGATGCTCGGTCCATAGCGTAAGCGCAAACTGCAGGGCGAGCTTGGCCGCCGCGAACATCAAAGCCAGCCCGAGCGCCACCTTCCACGCCGAAGCCGGGGAGCCAACCTGCGGATGAGTATTCATCTGTGCAGAAGGTACGCTGAGCCGCAACGCAGGTTCCAGCTTTTTAGACACGCCCGTCTCTTAAGTTCGAACCCGATGGAGCCACTTGGCCCCGGAACGGCCGTCTTTCCGCGACCGGTGTCCGGCCCTCACAAAGCGAAAACAGCCGAGAGGCGCCGCCTCCGCTACTCTTACCTACAGTCATGAACGTGAACTTCGCCGAACGCGCGCATAACCACAATTGGAAGCTCGATCCCATCGTCCGCTCGCTGCTGGACACGGACTTCTATAAGCTCCTCATGCTCCAGTACATCTGGAAGAACTCGCCCCGAACGCATGTCACCAGTGAGATCCGCAACCGCACCGTCAGGGTACGTCTCGCCGAACGCATCCCCATGGCCATGCTGCGGGACCAGCTCGAACACGTCCGCAAGCTGCGCTTCCTGCGCTCCGAGCTCATCTGGCTCGCCGGCAACACCTTCTACGGTACCCGTCACATCTTCGAACCCGCCTTTCTTGACTGGCTCGAGCACGGCTTCCGGCTCTCCGAGTACGAGATCGCCGAGGTGGACGGTCAGCTCGTGCTTCGCTTCTCCGGCCTTTGGACCGAGGTCACCATGTGGGAGGTTTATGCGCTCGCCATCGTCAGCGAGATGAAAACCCGCGCCGCCCTCGCCGAACTCACTGAGCTCGAACTCGATGTCCTCTACGCCCGCGCCAAAACCCGCCTGTGGGACAAGATCGAGCTTCTGCGCCACGTCGACGGGCTCCGCCTTTCCGACTTCGGCACTCGCCGCCGTCACAGCTTCTTATGGCAGGAATATGCCGTCCAGGCGCTCGCCGCCACGCTCGGCCCGCGCCTCACCGGAACTTCCAATACGGCGCTCGCCTACAAGCACAATCTCGAGGCTATCGGCACCAACGCCCACGAACTTCCTATGGTCCTCGCTGCCCTTGCCTCACGCGTGTCCGACGCGGCACTCCGCGAATCGCCATACAAGGTGCTCGAGTTCTGGCAGAAAAGCTATGGCGGCGAATTGCTTATTCTGCTTCCCGACACTTTCGGCACCACGCAGTTCCTCGAGGACGCTCCCGATTGGGTGGCCCGCTGGACAGGCGAGCGCGTCGATTCGAAAGACCCCTTCAAGGCCGGCGACGAATATATCCGGTGGCTCGAATCGCGCGGTCAGAACGTCAAAACCAAACGCCTCATCGCCTCGGACGGCCTCGACGCGCAGAACATCGTCGACCTCCATCGCTATTTCAACCACCGCATCCGCTTCTCTGCCGGCTGGGGCACCCTGCTCACCAACGACTTCCGTGACTGCCATCCCCGCCGCCCGTCGCCGGAGGGTGACACCTTCGCGCCCATCAGTCTGGTCTGCAAGATCACCTCGGCCGACGGCATCCCCACGGTCAAGCTCTCGGACAATCCCGGCAAAGCCACCGGCTCCGCGGAAGAGATCGCCCGCTACCGTCGCGTCTTTGGCTCACCCGTCCTGGCCGAACAGCCCGTCCTGGTGTAGATCCAAGCTCCTTGCTTTTTATTCCCGAACGGAGCTGCGGTTGCCTATTCTCTGCCCTGCTGTCAGAGTCCCCCTGGACGATCCAGGGCGCCAGCAGAAAGAAGGGGCCACAGCCAAAGCTGTGCCCCTTTTGCAGACTTCTTACTGCCACTTTGCGGTGGATTCCGTCCTGTTGACAATGTCGCGCGCACGGTCGACATGGGCCAGAATGGCATGCTGAACATCCCTCTCCGAAGGCACATCCTCTTCCGACATGTCCTGGTGAGCGACGTTCAGGAGCTCCTGGGCTTTCCGGTACCGATCGTGCGGACTGAGCCTTGTATCGATACGGGAGGTGTCGCCCAGATTTTTCCCCGCCTCGATAGCTGCACCCTTGATCCCCTGGATGGCCGCATCGATCTCGCGGACTGCCGCAGCATCATCCGCCTTTACCGGGGCGTAGGTCCAGTCGTCATTCAGGTAGTGACGAGCATCCTGCAAAGCCTGAATCGCCCGAAGGTACGACGGATGCGTCGTCGGTGCATGTTGAGCATCAGCCACTGTCGGCAGACATCCACCCATCACTGCAAGTGCAAAAGCCGCACACATCATTCTTGATTTCATTCACTGTCTCCTGCTGGGGCGCATTGCGCAACCCGCATCCTTGTATACCCCAGCCTTGGACTACAGTCGCGCGGCTGCGGATGTATAGCCTTCACAGATGAACCCAGGGCAGCAATCGTGCTCCCGGCATGGCATGGGATCGTGAGCACCAACGAAGACCAGGAGTTTGCTGCCTCCGTTCTGTCATTCGCCGAACCAGAAGAGCCCGCTTGTTGCCACGATGCCACTCTCTGAACGCCGGGATGCGTGATGCTGCCTCAATCTCGCAACCGTATACTGACCGCAATGTCGTCGTTCCGTCTGCTTTTCCGTCTCGCTGCCGCCTGCGCTCTGCCTGCAGCCTGTTGCGCTCCTCTCGCCCACGCCTGGGGACGCGACGGCCACCGTATGATCAACCGGCTCGCCGTCGAGAACCTCCCGGAAGACGTCCCGGCCTTTCTTCGCAACGGCAACGCCGCCGACATCGTCGAGTACGAGGGTCCCGAGCCCGATCAGTGGCGCAACAAGGCCGAGGACGAACTCGCGAATACGCAGGCCGCGGATCACTTCATCGACCTGGAATGGGCCGATCTCGCCCGCACGCCCTGCCCCGCCGCCTCGCCCGGCTGCGCTCCTGACGGCACCATGCTGCCCAGGCGCCGCTTCGACTTCATCAAGGCTCTCCACGCCGCCCAGGCCCAACATCCCGCACTCCCGCTCACCCCCGAAAAGGTCGGCCTGCAGCCCTGGCAGGTCGAAGAGGTCTGGGAACGCCTGAAGTCCGATCTCCGCGACTACCGCAAGTTGAATGCCGCCAACGCGGATCTCTCCGGCATCGAGACCATCATCCTCTTTGAAGCCGGTTGGCTTGGACACTACGTCGCCGACGGCTCCCAGCCCTTGCACATGACGATCAACTACAACGGCTGGGCTGCGAAAACAAACCCCAACGGCTACACCACCGAGCACCACATCCATTCACAATTCGAGTCGGTCTACGTGAGCGCCAGCATCAAGCCGGACGAGGTTGCCCCCCTGGTCAGGAGCACGAAGCCCCAGGCTATTGACGATGAGTGGACGCAGTATCTCGAGTACATGCACCGCTCTCATGCCCTCGTCGAGAAGACCTACCAACTCGAAAAAGCAGGCGGTTTCACAAACGCCGGCACGCCCGAAGCAAAGGCCTTTACCGAGGAACGTCTGGCCGCCGGTGCCGTCGAGTTGCGCGACCTGATCTACTCCGCGTGGACGCACTCCGCCGATCCGGTGCAGGAGTTTCACGGCGCGCAATAATCTTTCCCGGATGGAAATTCCCTCATCCACGGCAAGCCCTGCATCGTACGAGGAATATGGTTCTGCTCCGAAAATTGGGCAAAGGTGCGAAGGTCGCTTGGGCCTTTGGTTACTCCATCGCAGGGCTTGTCCTCAAGCGCCCGGCCTCCCGTCGTGCTCGCGCCGAATGGCTCACCCGTTTCTGTCGCCGTGTCCTGTGGGCTGTGGATGTCACATGGCAGACGCACGGCCCCGTGCCCGATAGCGGCGCCGTCATCACCAAC
>CAXTGN010000023.1:9626-12603 GCA_964243455.1 uncultured Acidobacteriaceae bacterium | reverse complement strand
TTAGTTACCTGGACATCCTGATCCACGGCGCCCTGCGTCCCTGCGTTTTCGTCTCCGCCATCGAGACACGGCGCATGCCGCTCATCGGTTGGATGAGCATGATGGCCGGCACGGTGTACGTCACCCGCGGCGCCGGTGGCAGCGCCGCCCAGGCCGCCAGTGGCATGGCCGAAGGTTTCGGCGACGGCTTGCCTGTCATCTTCTTCCCTGAGGGCGGAACCGGCGTCGGCGATGTGCCGCTGCTGCCGTTGCACAGCGGCCTGCTGGCCAATGCCTTGGCCGTCGGTGCGCCAGTCACGGCGGGCTTTCTTCGCTACCACTTAGGAGGGGAGGATCTCGCCGCTGGGAAAACGTCGCGCGACGATGTAGCGTGGGGCGATCAAACCCTGCCCGCGCATATCTGGAACATCTTCGGCCTCGGTGCCTTCCAGGCGGAGGTCCGCTTTGCGCCGGGGCCGATCCCGTTCTCGCCAGAGGCCTACAAGAACCGAAAAGTTGCTTCCAAGCAAGCTGCGGCGGCCATCCTTGACGTTGCAGGTACCTCGCGATAGCTTTTTCACGTGTCGAGACTACTTAAGTAACCTAAGTTGCATGTTGAAGGGCCTCTCGATGCATTACTATTAGTCACCATTCCTATGACTCTGGTCACTGCTGTCGGTTTCGCCGTGCTCGTACTCGTGCTCGCCATCGCGGGCCTCACGGGTGCGTTGCTGCAGCAGCGGCGACAATGCCGGGAACTACAGACTGGACTGGTCCGGCTGACGAATGAAGCCGCCCAGTCCAGGACGGACCTCCGCCAGCGCACCGAGCTCGACAGCGTAAAGGACGAGTTCATCTCCACCGTCTCGCACGAGCTCCGCACCCCGCTCACCAGCATCCGCGGCGCCCTTGGACTCCTCTCCGCCGGCCTCATGGGGAAGGTGGACGATCGCGCCGCCAATCTCCTGCGTATTGCAAGCACCAACACCGACCGCCTCGTCCGCCTGATTAACGACATTCTCGATCTCGAGCGCATGGATTCCGGGAATGCACCCATCCGCCTCCGCCCATGCTCCCTCCGCGAGCTCGTTCTGCAATCGGTAGACACGATGACCGCCATGGCGCACGAGGCCGGGGTTCAGCTCGAGACCGCATTCGGCACCCACGGGGGCACGGTCATCTTTGAAGGCGACCCGGATCGCTTGCAGCAGGTCTTCACCAATCTGCTATCAAATGCCATCAAGTTCTCGCCTTCCGGCTCAATCATCCATATCCGGACAAGCACGGACGCCACCGACCTGAGTGTCCAGGTGGAAGACCAAGGTCGGGGCGTTCCGGTCGACAAGCTCGATACCATCTTCGGTCGCTTTCATCAGGTGGAGGCGGCCGATTCTCGTCAGAAGGGCGGTACTGGCCTGGGTCTTGCAATCTGCCGAAGCATCGTGCACCAGCACGGCGGCGATATCTGGGCCGAGCGCAACGACAACCGGGTCGCTGGAACCCCAGGCACAACCTTCGTCGTGCGTCTACCGCGGAATCACGCCACAGAGACCGCAGCCCAGCATGAGGCGGCCACAAACGGCGCCATCCTCGTCGTGGACGACGACTCTGGCGTTCGCCACGTCGTTGCCGAGCATATCCGCAATCAGGGCTACACGGTCCTTGAGGCCGACTCCGGCCAAGCTGCGCTCCAAACCGCGGAGAAACAGCAAATCGAAGCCATTCTCCTGGACCTCTATATGCCGGGCCTCACCGGCTGGGAGACGATCGAGCGGCTCAAGGGGAACCCTGCTACCTCCTCGATCCCGATCGTGGTCCTCAGCGTCCTGTCTCCCGCGACCCTGAACACTCACCGGGCCCCGGTCATGGCCAAGGCGCAGGGATGGGTACAGAAGCCCTTCCATCCCGGCATTCTGCTCGCCGAACTCGGCAGGGTGCTGCATCGCGGCAACGGCCCTGCCCGCATTCTGCTCGTCGAGGACGATGCCGATCTTGCCACCGTCGTTCTTGCCAGCTTCGTGGGTCAGGCGGACTCCAGCCCGGTACGCATCGATCACGCGGCTTCCCTGAATGAAGCGGTCCGCGCCTGTGAGACCAACCCGCCCGAACTGCTCGTGCTCGATCTCAGTCTCCCTGATGGAAGCGGTTTTGCCCTGGTCAATTGGCTGCGCCGCCAACCCACACTTCGTACGCTGCCGCTGGTCGTCTACTCCGGCCGCGAGGTTTCTACTGCTGAAATGGAACAACTTCGCCTTGGTCCCACCCAATTCCTAACCAAAGCACGAGTACAACCAAAAGAGATAGAAAATCTCGTGTTAGCAATGGTCCGGCACCTGCAAGCGCCGGCCATGGAGTACAGCGCTGGGATATGACCTCGTGATCACAAACCAACTTTTTCGCAGCTCAGGTACGACCGTGCGACGCATTCTGATCATTGACGACGAAGACGACATCCGTGAAGTAGCTGCACTTTCCCTGGAAACTGTCGCTGGCTGGACAGTGTGCACCGCCAACTCGGGCTCGGATGGCATCCGCAAAGCCATCGACGAGCAACCGGACGCCATCCTGATGGACGTCATGATGCCCTCGATGGACGGTCCCACCACGTTTCGGGAGATGCAACGCACACCCGGGCTATCCAACATCCCCGTTCTGCTGCTCACGGCCAAGGTGCAAGGGGTCGACCAGCGCCGGTTTGCGGGTCTGGGTGTCTCGGGCATCCTCTTCAAGCCGTTTGACCCCCTGACGCTGGCCGAACAGATGTCCGTCGCCCTTGGCTGGCACTGAGACAAAGAACGCATGGACGTCTCCCAATCCGAGGGTGAGGAAGAGTTCACCGATCCCTCTTCCTTGCCGCTCTCCGGCCTGACCACGCCGCTTCGGGATGACGTGTTCAACCCGGCCGAACTGCTGTCGCGTATCTGGCAACAAAGCCTGCCCTTGATGCGGGAACGCGTAGCCTGTCTGGAACGATGGGCACACCAGGCTGCCACCTCGG
>CAXTGN010000023.1:6500-9616 GCA_964243455.1 uncultured Acidobacteriaceae bacterium | reverse complement strand
GTACAGAAGCGTCCGACCTCGCCCACAAACTCGCAGGCTCTTTGGGCATGTTCGGGTACCCAAAGGGAACGGAGATCGCGCGCGACATGGAGCAGTTGCTCGAGACGGAAGCTGCGCTCGATGGTGCGCGATTTCTTCGTCTCGCCGCCAATCTCCGGTCGGTATTACCGCTCTAGGCAGGCGCTAGTCGCTAAGGATCGCATTCCACTGCCGTCCATACGCCGGCGGCCGTACCCGAAGCGTTCTGGACATACAGGTCCATAAATTGGCCCGCAGCTACAGGGATCGCACCCGTCATCGTGCAACTCGCGTTGCTGGCGGTGGTGCAGCTCAGCGCTGTGCTGTTCAACGTAGTCGCCGAGCCTACCCGCAGGGTGACCTTGATGGTCCCGCTCTGCTGCGAGTACACATCCAGCCGCGACGCCGTACACGACTGGGCTGTCCACGCCAGCACCGATGCACTTTCCGTAGCGCTGCTTGAGGTGTTGTTGACCGCGTAATAGGGGTAGTTGAAGCTGACGGCGTGGTACATCGCGGGTACGCGCGGAACGGTCGCGGTGGCCGATCCGCCAGCGCTGCCTGCGGCTCCCTGAGGGATCCCGAAATTCAGCACCGCAGCGGCGCTTGTTCCCGAGTTGGTCACGGTGGCCTGCGCACCCGGCGCCAGAGTGGTCACGGTGCCAACCGCAACCGATGCTGCAGCCCCGGTTGCGCCCGCGAGGCCCGTAGGACCCACTCCGCCGGCCTCCGCCACCACCGCCCAGATCTGCGGGTACTGGTCCGGCTCCTGATTGTTGTTGCTCGCAAGCGC
Organism: uncultured Acidobacteriaceae bacterium; assembly: GCA_964243455.1. Lineage (GTDB taxonomy): Bacteria > Acidobacteriota > Terriglobia > Terriglobales > Acidobacteriaceae > Granulicella. The sequence continues at coordinate 8,805 of CAXTGN010000023.1, read as the reverse complement.
GAGGTAGGTCGACCCGGCGAAGGTCACCGCATCATTGGTCCCGTAGTGTATGGTCTGGCTCCAGGCACCCCTGAAGTTCATGCCAACCGCGCCTTGCGCGCCCGTGGCGCCGGCCGCACCCGCCGCGCCGGTTGTTCCTGTGGGCCCAGGAGTGCCCGCTGGCCCTGTGGCACCGGTCGCGCCAGGGCTCCCGACGGCTCCGGAGGCCCCCTGAGAGGCGAGCAGTGCCCAGCTGCCCGGTGTTACATCCGGCGCTTGGCCGTGATTGTTGCTCACAAGTGAGATGTAGCTCGATCCGTTGTAGCTAACAGCGTCTCCCACGGAGTAGCCGTTCGTCGCTGAGTAAGTTCCGACGAACTGCATGCCCGCTGCACCGGTTGCGCCCGTTGCACCTGTACTACCCGCGAGCCCCGCAGGACCCGCGGCTCCGGTTGCACCCGTCGCGCCTGCCGTCCCCACTCCCGTTGAGCCAACCGCGCCCATCGAGCCCTGAGCCGCAAACATCGCCCAGGCCTCGGGGCTTCCGTCCGGCACATTGCCCTGGTTGTTGCTCAACAGCGAAACCCAACCCGCGCCTCGCCACAGTACACCTTGCCCCAGACCGTAGTTCGTCGACGAGCTGTACGCGCCCTGAAAGCTCATACCGACCGGACCGGCTGATCCTGTCGCGCCGGCCGGCCCTTGCAGTCCGGTTGCCCCTATTGCGCCGGCAATCCCTTGTGCTCCCGCCGGCCCCGCGACACCCGTTGGTCCAGTGGGCCCCGCAGCGCCCGTTGTTCCCGATACACCTTGTGCTCCCGGCGATCCAGCCGCGCCCATGATCCCTTGTGATCCTTGCGTACCCTGCGGCCCCGCCGATCCCATCGGCCCAACTGGGCCGGTCGCGCCGGTCGCGCCAACAGCACCCGCCGGCCCTGCCGCACCCACAGCCCCCTGAGCCGTCAACAATCCCCAGGATGCCGGAACAGCGCTCGGCGTGTTGCCGCGGTTCGACGCCATGAGCGAGGCATAGCTGGAGCCGTTCCACAAAACCACATCGCCCAGCGCATAGTTCGTTCCCGAGCTATAGGTTCCCTGGTACACCAGCCCCGGTGTACCTGTCGCACCGGTCCATCCGGTCGCACCGTTCGTGCCGTTCGTGCCGTTCGTGCCTGTTGCTCCTGTGGCTCCCTGGAGACCCACGCCGGTGGCACCGGTAACACCTGTAGCCCCCGGCGCCGCAAACAAACCCCACGCCGCCGGGCTCTGGTCAGGCGTGTTTCCGTGATTGCCAATCGTCAACGAAACCCAGCCGGCTCCCTGCCAAAGCACCGCCTGACCCACGCTGTAGTTCGCCTGGGCACTATAGGACCCCTGAAAGCTCATACCCACGGGGCCCGCGCCCCCGGTTGCTCCCATGGGTCCCTGGAGACCAGTAGCGCCCGTCGCCCCTGGCAGACCCTGCGCTCCTGCCTGTCCCGCAATACCCTGCGCTCCCTGATCCCCTCGCTCTCCCGGCGGCCCTACAGGCCCAAGCGACCCCGTCGCTCCCGTCCCGCCTGCGGCTCCCGTCGCTCCGGTCACGCCAACCGGTCCTTGCGCGGTGAGCACACCCCAGGTTGCGGGAACCATGCCCGGCGTGTTGCCATGGTTTTGGTCCATGAGCGACGCATAGCTGGATCCGTTCCAGATCACCACATCGCCCAGCGAATAGTTCGTCGTCGAGCTGTACGTTCCCTGGTAAATCAGCCCCGCCCTGCCGATCGCTCCCGTATTCCCTGTTGCACCCGTGGCTCCGGTAATGCCCTGCACGCCGTAGCCCGGCGGCCCCTGCTGCCCGGTTACGCCCGTTGCCCCGGCCGCTCCCGTAGGTCCGGTAGCTCCCGCTCCCGCCAGCAGGCCCCACGAGCTCGTCAGTCCCGGCGTATTGCCGTGATTCGACGCGGCCTGAGAAATGTATGTGGATCCCGCAAACTCGACCACATCCCCGTTCGCGTAGTTCGTGGTCGAGCTGTAAGCCCCGCGGTAGTTCACTAGCCCCGCACCCGCCGGCCCGGTTCCTCCTGTAGCACCTGTGGCTCCTGTTGCCCCAGTGACGCCTCGCGCGCCGACCGCCCCTGCGGCTCCTACCGCTCCGGTCGCACCGATGGCGCCGGCAGCCCCTGTAGCTCCGGTTGCGCCGGTCGCCCCATCCGCACCTGTACCCACATTCGCAGCCCCTGTGCCCGGCGCTAGAACAATTTCCAACTGCGGCAGGTGGGCCGTTTGATCGTTTTCCTTGCTGTCGAACTGCACCACCGCGGAAGAAGTGCTCAAGGCGAGGCCA
>CAXTGN010000023.1:1948-6490 GCA_964243455.1 uncultured Acidobacteriaceae bacterium | reverse complement strand
GCCGCCGAACTACTGAGGGCCAGACCATAGTTGGACCCCGGCGCGTTCAGCCAGCCCTGTACCTGTGCCGTGACGTCTACAGTGACAAAGCTGTCCGCCGAAGGCACCTGCACCGTCCCCAAAGCCGTGCCGACCACAGGCATGGTCGTGTACGTGATGCCCAGCTCGGTCCACGTGCCATACACCGGCAGGACGCTTACCGTCCCGGGAGTATCCGCACGGTTGCAGTACAAACGAAGCGTCGCCCGCGCAATTTGCGTCGACACCGTCCCGGACGGCAGCACGCCGAGGTCGAACTGCACAAAAGCGGTATACCCGCCGCCCACGTTGAGGTTGCTGAGCGCTCCACCGTTCACGCTCGGCTGCAGCTGCGACACGTGGGCGTCGGCGATCAACGTCGCCTGCACTGCCAGCGAACGAGCAGGCAGCATCAGCACAACCACAGCCATCAGCGCGCGCAGGAGGCGCTTGCAGGCAAACAGTCCTTTCACTCCAGCTCCAGCAACGTTTACAACTCAGCGATGCACGTTGCCGACCGGGGTCATGGAGCCCAAAAACTACCGCAGGCAGGCAGAACGCTGCCCCTGTTGTAAGGAAAGTCGACAGGATTGCCTATCACACGAGCGAGGGAGGTCTACTCGGAGCCAGCTCCGGAACCACCTGCCGACCCGCCGAACGTATTGCACTGGCCAGGATCGCCCGATTGGAAGCCGCGCTGAAACCACTCCTGCCGCTGCGCCGAAGACCCGTGCGTCCAGCTCTCGGGGCTCACAGCTCGTCCACTCATCTTCTCCAGGTGGTCGTCGCCCACAGCCGCGACCGCGCTCAGCGCCGCCGGTATATCACCCGGATCCACGATGTGCTCCGCCTGCGCGTGGTGTGCCCACACACCGCCATAGCAATCCGCCTGCAATTCCAGGTCCACGGAAAGGTGATTCCGCTCACCAGGCTCGGTCCGCATCAGGTGATTGACCTTGGTCTCCGTACCGAGCAGGTTCTGCACATGGTGCCCCAGTTCGTGGGCCAGAACAAATGCCTGTGCGAAATCGGCGGTGGACCCGCCGAACTTCTTTAGTTCGTCCCAGAAGCTCAGGTCGATGTACACCTTCTCGTCGGCCGGGCAGTAAAACGGCCCCGTCGACGACTCCGCCGTCCCGCAGCCCGCATACGTCTCGCCACGATAGAGAACGATATGGGCCTCCTGCCAGGGCTTGCCTTCCTGCGTCAGGGTCTCCCGCCAGAACTTCTGCACATCCCCGTTCACAAACGAGATCAGCTGCGCGTCGCGGTCTTCGCCAGCAGGGTGCGGCTGCGCCGGCACACCCTGGGACATCCCGCCTTGGGATTCCTGGATCGGCTGCGTCTGTTGCGTTTGCTGCGACCCACCTCCGCCCAGCACACCGCCCAGAAAGTTATGCCCGGTGACAAGGCTGATGACCAGCAGCACGATGAATCCGACGATCCCGATGCCACCACCGCCGCCAAACCCGAATCCGCCGCCACCGCCGCCCGAGCTGTCGCGCCGATCCTCAATATCACTGCTCAGACCACCAGGCTGCCACTCCATCGTTTCGTCCCTCTTTCACATGATCTAAGCGCTTCTGATGCAGGTGCGCGCCCGCCTAATCCCAAAATCATGGCCACGCGCCCGATACACTGGCCTTCGAGGTCGCTATGGGGCGAAACGGCACCAAACTCGGGCAGAACTTTCTCGTCGACGAGTCCGCGGCCCTGCGCATCGCTCAATCGCTCGGTAACACGGAACATCGCACCGTCGTGGAGATCGGGCCCGGCCACGGCGCCATCACCGCCCATCTCGCGCCGCGCTGCGCCCACCTGCACCTCATCGAGTTCGACCCCGGGCTCGCCCGAGAGCTCGAGTTCCGCTTCCGCAACGACGCTCACATCACCGTGCACCACGCCGACGTCCTCAAGACAGATCTAGCTGCCCTCCTTCCGCCAGCCTCAGCCGAACAGCCTGAAGGCAAAGGGCCCACACTGGACCTTATCGGCAATCTTCCGTACTACATTACGTCCGATATTCTGCTGCATCTGTTCAGCGCCGCCCGTGCGGGGGTCGCCCGCCGGGCGGTGCTGATGACCCAGCGCGAAGTGGCTCAACGCATCGCCGCCGCGCCTGGCTCCAGCGAGTACGGCGCGCTCTCCGCCGTGACCCAGCTGCACGCGGGCGTTACCGAGCTGTTTGCCTTGCCGCCACAGGCCTTCCTGCCGCCGCCGGACGTTTACTCCACCGTCTTCCGTCTCGACTTCGCCCCACGCTTCGCCGAGCTTGGCGTGCCTTTCGACGGCTTCAACCGCTTTCTCCGCGCCACCTTCGCCCAAAAGCGCAAAACGCTCTCCAACAACCTTCGCTCTGCCGGCTATGACTCTTCCCAGCTGTCGGCCGCGTGGCCCTCCGACGTATCCCCGCAGATCAGGGCCGAGGCCGTCTCCCTCGATCAGCTGGCCGCCCTCTACCGCGTGCTCGAGCCCTCGCCCGCCGCCGTCTGAGCCGGTGTAACCCCCTGCAGCAGCAGCTCCGCCTTCCGGCGGGCACGGTCCATCACACGCTCGTCCTCGGCAATGGTCTTCAGCACAGGCGCAATGTTGCCGACCTCCAGTGCCCGCTGCTCCGCCACCGCGCTCTGTAGCTCCTGCAGTTCGCTGTCCAGGCCGAGCCGGTCAAAGCGCAACTTTGCCCGTAGTCGGTCCCCAAATTGCAGCGTCTCGGCGATGCCCTCAAAGGCTGTTGTCGCATCATTTACGCGGTCGTCGTCGGAGTAGTTGTAGGTACACTGGGCTTCGCGCCCCGCTCCGCTGTACCGCAGGACCTTTACCCCGGTCTTGGCAATGTTTTTGTTGTGCGTCTCGCAGCGTCCACCTTCCACCATCGGCACCGCCGCAAACAGTTTCTTCATCACCGCGGGGCTGACCCGAATCGCGCGAGCGTCACCTTCGGCCGGCAGCTTGGCCTCCGAAGTCCCTACTGCGGACAGATGCGGCACGTATTGGCCCTCTCCGCTGTCAGACACCGTCAACGCGTACTGCTCTGCGGGCGGCCCCTCTCGACTCAGAGAAAATTGCAGCGTCTGAACACCCGTCTCACCCCAGCCATTCGCCGCTCCCATCCACACCAACAACCATCCTGCCACCAGAGATCTCAACGCGCTCTTCCTTCCGCCGTCTGCGCATGGTGGATATGGCAGATCGCAATCGCCAGCGCATCCGCCGCATCGGCCGGTTGCGGTGCGGCACTGAGCTCCAGCAGTCGCGCCACCATAAACCCGACCTGGTCCTTCGCCGCCAGGCCATAACCCACCACGGCGCTCTTTACGGAAAGCGGCGCATACTCCGCGACAGGAAAGCCGCAGTTCGCTGCTGCCAGCAGGGCTACACCGCGCACCTGTCCCAGCTTTAATGCACTCTTCGGATTGGCCGCGAAAAAAACATCTTCGATGGCGACGCAGGCCGGTTGCCACTGTTCCAGCAGAGCCGTGAGCTCGCTGTACACCTGTGCGAGCCTCACTGGCGTCGGGTCCCGTTTGTTCAGTCGCACGGCCCCGGAACAAAGGTGCAGCAGTCGGGGGCTGCGGGCCGCTTCGTCCACCTCCACCACGCCGTACCCAGTGAACTCCGTGCCGCAGTCGATCCCGAAGACCCGCATAGCCCAGAGTCTACCCGCTCGGGCATCCGGTGACCCGGTACAATCGACCGGAGCCTCTCAGACGGCACAGAAACCCGGGCTGTTTCCGGCTCGTTCTGCGCCGAACTGCGTTTCCGCTCGCGAGGTCCCAGATTCGTTTGCAGCCCGTGCGTCCAGTCCTGTCCCGCTGCATCCGAAAAGCGGCTCTGTCTCTGGTACTCGGCGCGAGTGCCCCCCTAGCACCCTCCCTCAACGCACATCTGCACGCACAAGAAACTGACCCGCGACAGACTCCCGCGCCTGTCGTACGCGCACGGCCGCGGCCGGGGGGTTCCGTCCCTGTAAGCGCGCCTCCCGATGCTGCCCCGCTGGTCAATCGCGCGCCGAAGCCCCGGCCCATCAATCCCCAGGACCTCGGCGGTGCCATGGCATCTTCGGGCCGAAGCTCCGCGACCGCACCGCGGCCACACCCCCCGCAAGGCACGGCGGCCACGCAGCGCACCGCTGCCACTGGCAGCACCGGCCCGGTAGCTCCTCCCAAAGTGCCCCGTCCGTCTGGATCTCCATCCACCACCGGCAGCGTAGCTCCGGGCGGCACCTCTGGGACGAACACGCCGCCGAAACCACCGATTCTTTCGACCACGGGCCTGAACCGTTCCGTGATCGTGCTCGACCCCGCCCACGGCGGCCCCGACTCGGGCTCCCGCATCGGCGACAACATCCTCGAAAAGAACGTCACGCTCGCCCTGGCCTTTCGCTTACGCTCCCTCCTCACGGCGCGAGGATTTACTGTTGTGCTTACCCGCGATACCGACGCCGCGCTCGAAACCACCGCCGCTGCTGCCCCGTTGCGGCTGGATGACCGCGCCGGGATCGCCAACCATGCCCGCGCCGCCGCC
>CAXTGN010000023.1:0-1938 GCA_964243455.1 uncultured Acidobacteriaceae bacterium | reverse complement strand
TGCCACTGGGCGCGGCAACGGTCTCCACTTGTACACCTCCGAGCTGGACCCCGCCCCCGGCGAGGCGGCGCAGCTACCCTGGCTCACCGCCCAGGCCGCGTGGATACCGGCCAGTGAACAACTTGAGCGTTCCGTAAGCTCCGCGCTCGGCCGATCCCACATCGCTCTCGTCAGCAGCACGGCCTCCATTCGGCCCGTGGATTCGCTGGCCTGCCCCGCGCTGGTGGTTGAGCTCGCGCCCGAAAATGACGACGTCCAGTCCGTGAACGATGCCTCTTACCAGGAGCGCATCGCCGGCGCGGTCGTCGGCGCTCTGGTCTTCTGGCAGAACCAGGTACAGTCGCCACCGAAACTCACCCTCGTGGCTCCAGCCACGCGCACGCCGCGCCATCACATCGCCGCTCTGCCCAGCGTCACGCCCGCGGAGCCCCAGCCATGACCAACCGCCAGCTGCGAATCGTTTTCTGGTGCCTCTTCGCCTGCATTCTCGCCATGGGAGCCCTTCTCATCGAGGAGCACATCCGCGCTCGCGACCGGGTCCGCGACCTCGCCGACCAGACCCCCCTCGACACCCCCGGCACCGATGCTGAATCGGTCACCCTCGACCTGGCCAACGATGACGAAGGCTCCGTTGTCGCTTCCGACCGCCAGATTGCGCTGCCGACCGAGGTCACCGCCCGTGCCCGTGCCCTCCTGGACCATCTCGTCGCCGAGTACGCCATGCCCGGGTCCACCCATCCGCTCCCGCCCGGCCTCATGATCAACCAGATCTTCCTCGTGCCGCTCCCCATCACGGGTCATGCGGTCGACAGTTCCGCCCCCGCCACACCGGATGGCCGCGTCCAGACGGTACCCGTTGCCCCCTCCGACGCCTCAGCAGCTTTGCAGCCCAAGACACCCGGCGGCGAACTCGCGGTCGTCGATCTGCGCAGCAACTTCGTCAACACCCATCCATCGGGCGTCGAGGTCGAGACGCTTACCCTCGCCTCGGTCATCGGCACCCTGCACACCAACCTTCCGCAGATTGAGCAGATCCGCTTTGTCGTCGACGGCCAGCCCCGCGAAACCCTCGCAGGCCACGCCGACCTCCTCCGCATCTATCCGTCCCGCGACACGACCGGTCAGGGCTCCGGCCAATGAGCCTTGGCCTCCCTGGTTGTCCTTCCCGAAGGGAATCCGCGTCCTGCCGGGCCCGCACCAGAGTTCAGGAGAGCAGAGAGCCCACGAAATGACGCCTCATCCACATCTCCCTCCGAACCACACCGTCGGCGTCTTCGACTCCGGCTTCGGCGGCCTGACGGTCCTCCGCGCCCTGCTCCGGCGCTTGCCCGGCACTCATTTCCTCTACCTCGGCGACACCGCCCGCCTGCCCTACGGCGCCAAATCGCAGGCCACCGTCGCCCGCTATGCCGTCGAGGCCGCCCAATTCCTCGTCGCAAAAAGCGCCGAACTCCTCGTCATCGCCTGTAATACTGCAACGGCCCTGGCATTACCCGAAATTCGCGCCGCCGTCCCCGTCCCGGTCATCGGCGTAGTCGAACCCGGCGCCCATGCCGCCCATGCCGCCCTTGCGCGCAATTTGGCAGAGATTACTCCCCAAGGCTCCTCGCTCATCAACCCTGTCATCCTGAGCGAAGCCCCACAGGGGCGCAGTCGAAGGACTCCTGTATATCCCGACGCGAGAGCCGAAAGCGCGAGCTTAGCCGCCACACGCCCCAAGTCCTCGTCCTCGCCACAGCCGCCACGGTCCAGTCCCACGCTTACCGTGACACCTGCGCCGCCCTCGGCCTTCACGCCACCGAGATGCCCTGCCCCCTCCTCGTGCCGCTCGTCGAGGAGGGCTGGACGGATCACCCCGTCACTCGCGAAGTCCTCCGCATCTACCTTGCCGACGCCCTCGCCCGCACCTCCCCCGCCGTCGTCCTGCTCGGCTGCACC
>CAXTGN010000022.1:0-22666 GCA_964243455.1 uncultured Acidobacteriaceae bacterium | reverse complement strand
CATGAACTTGACGTACGGCTTGGACATCATCTGGACGCCAACGCCGGTAGTTGTTGCGGGGATCGCGCGACGGCTCTGGAAAGAGACCACTCGCGAGCTTACGCAGCAGCGTGCGTTGCGAAATCCCTAGGATCTCAGCAACGTCACGGGTTTTCAGGTAATCGGGTGCCCGAGCGGGTTTTCGCGGAGACATGATGGACCAAGAATAACGGCCCTCCATGTGGAAACCAAGTACAAAGTACCAAACCCATGACAATTCCCATGTCGAGCTTGATTCGTCTTGGGCGTCCGGTTCTTTCAAATGAACTTAGATCAAGGAAGGAACCGTCGCCGTCGTTCTGTTTCTTCTTTTGCAAACTTCTTAGAAACTTGTTTGGTTTCTTGCTTAGACCTAGTGCTTAATACGCTATGCGCGAAACGCTGACAGAATCTATGCGCGAAACGCAGATAGAGCCTCTGTGCGACCCGCGCACAGCTCTATATGCGACCCGCGCACGGGTCCCTATATGCGTATCGCCCCACCCGTAAGCGATACGCATATAGGTTTACAGGTGCGCGGATCTCAAATTAGAGAGGAAGTTTTTAAGGTCTTTATCTTCAACAGGAGGGGGTGAGGGGGGTTGCTCTATCGTGTGCTGGAACCGGTCCAAATCGTTCTGCATGATCATGGCCAAGGTGAAAAGGCTCTCAAGCATAGCGGTAGCCGTTTCGGCCCGCACCTCTAATCTTCCGGGCTCCAGAGTAATGTTGGAAGGCAAATCCGGGAGCATTGCGTGGCGGAGGTCTGCCGGAATAGTCATTCTCAACGTCTTGGGCTTCGGCACGGGTTCTGCTTCTAGCACCCGGTCACGTAGTGATTGTTCGACTGAGGGTGCCGCAATCATCTGGTCCAGAAAACGCAGTAAGGCTAGGCGCTCAATAAAGTGGGCACCACCTATGCTTTGCACCTCTCCGATAGCCTTCATGAGGGTTTGAGCGGTGGCTCGCCCAACACCGAACAGGTTCTCGATCTCCGGCCGGCTCCAGGTCTCGGTGCGGGCCTTGGAAGCACGTTCCCGAATAGGATGAAGATCGCGGGACCATTTGACGGGTCGTGCCACAGGATTAACTCCAAAAACCTCAGCTTCAGCATACCGGGATTATTGGCACACCTGCCAATAAGGTCAGGTTCACTCCTCAAAGATAACCGACGACAATGTCAGTTGTCGTCTGCAGTCGGCTGTTATGCTGGTTTCGTGGAAAACGGCCTCCAAACACCCGATGGCTATCCCGAACTCCTCAAGGAGCTCACGGGCCGTATCCGCAGCGCACAACTAAGGGCTTCGTTCGCCGTCAGCCGGGAGCTGGTGCTGCTCTACTGGTCGATCGGGCGAGAGATTCTGATCAGGCAAGAGGCAGAGGGCTGGGGCGCCAAGGTCATTGACAGGCTTGCGCACGACCTCCAGACCGAGTTCCCAGGGGTAGAGGGATACAGCCCGCGGAGTCTAAAGTACATGCGGTCATTCGCAGAGGCTTGGCCGGACGAGCTAATAGTGCAGCGGACTGCTGCACTATTGCCTTGGGGTCACCACATGGTGCTCTTGGATCGTCTGAAGGATTCGGAAAACCGCGCGTGGTATCTCCGCGCAGCACTGGAGCATGGCTGGAGCCGAAACATCCTGGTGCTTCAGATCAAGAGCAGACTTCAGGAGAGGGAAGGGAAGGCGCTCACGAACTTCCAGCGAGCCTTGCCGCCGGCCGACTCCGATCTCGCCGAGCAGATCCTCAAAGATCCGTACAACTTCGATTTCCTCACGGTCAGAGAGCGAGCTCACGAAAGGGAGGTCGAACGTGGACTTCTGATTCATCTCCGCGACCTCCTCCTGGAGCTCGGAAGGGGTTTCGCCTTCATCGGCAGCCAGGTGCCAGTCCAGGTCGATGGAGAGACCTTCTATATTGACCTGCTTTTCTACCACGTGCGCCTGCACTGCTACTTTGTGATTGAACTCAAAACCGGCCGGTTTGAACCGGAGTGGGCGGGCAAGCTCAGCTTTTACCTCTCCGCTGTCGACAACCTGATGCGTTCGTCTCCGGACGGACGGAGCGTAGGTTTGCTGCTTTGTGAGTCTCACCGCCGGACGATCGTCGAGTACACGCTTCAGAACATCGATCAGCCTATCGGTGTGTCGAGCTATCGGGTCACGCGCGAACTGCCCACAGAGATCAGAGATCAGGTCCCCACGGTGGAAGATCTGCAAGAAGTGGTCGCGAAGCTCCGAGAGGAGCTCGACAACCTGCGGAAGGATGGAGGCGCCGATGCATAACGCCGCCATTTGTGCAGCAGGCTGCTGCACAAATTCACTTTTGCAACGGGCCATTGCCAAATTGCTGAAGCATAGTCAACCTGTAAGCGATTCGCGTATAGGTAAGGTTATCAGGCGCAAAGTGCATTCCTGCAGACAGCAGAGCTGGTCAGCATCCTGCTACTGTGCGGAGGCTCTATGACTCAGGCCTCCACTGTGAGCGAATCACATATAGGACCTGTAAGCGAATCGCTGGAGCTTACCGTATGGACGACACAGCGGAAGGAACCCTGGCACGTTGCCAGCCAGCGACTGCGCGGCATGGTGTTGCAGGCCGTCACGTCTCAACACTCCAAGCGTAATTACGCCAAAGCTTTGGATGAGGTCTTCGCCCTGTGTGCGATTCGCTTACAGGGTATTTCTCGTCCGTTGTTGATGGAATATCGGGCCGCAATGATTGAGAAGGGTCTGAGCCCTTCTACGATCAACGTCCGACTGGCGGCAGTTCGGAAGCTGGTGAGTGAGGCACGGCGCAATGGCATCCTCGATGGAGAAGAGGCGGCCAAAATGACAGACGTGCCCAACGTTCGCCTGCAGGGCCGCAGAATGGGGAATTGGTTAACGCGAGATCAGACGAAGGAGCTGCTGGCCGTTCCCGATCGATCCACACTCAAGGGAAAACGGGACTACTGCATCTTGGCATTGCTAGTCGGCTGCGCTCTGCGGCGTCGCGAGTTGGCAGATCTTGCTGTTGAAGAGATCCAGTTGCGAGAGGGTCGATGGGTCATTGCCGATCTACGAGGGAAAGGCGGCCGCGTACGAACCGTCGCCATCCCGGTCTGGGTGAAGCAAGCGGTGAATGCCTGGATGACGGCTGCGGCCGTCGAGGAAGGCAAGCTGCTTCGCTCCGTGACAAAATCCGGCAAGGTCAAGCGTGACCATCTTAACGACGGCGCCATCTGGAGCGTAGTGGAATCTTCCGCGAAGGAGATCGGTATCGAACGCTTCGGTGCCCACGATCTTCGTCGCACGTGTGCCAAGCTTTGTAGAAAAAGTGGTGGCGACCTCGAACAGATCAAATTCCTGCTCGGCCACAGCTCAATCCAAACCACGGAACGGTATCTTGGTTCCGAGCAGGACATCGCGGTAGCGGTAAATGACAACCTTGGACTTTGAAGACTCATGCCTGGAAATTGCGAAAAATGCGGGGGACTAGGACAAAGCATCATTGAGGATGATCGCGGCCGGTCTGCGCGGCCCTGTTCGTGTTTACGTGAGCGGAAGCTTCAACGTGTGCTGAGCCAGGCTATGCTTCCGCCTCGCTACCAAGGCTGTTCGTTAGAGAACTATCGGCTGGACTTCGCCGGGTCGAATCGGAGCCTGGTGATGGCCCATCTCTACGCCTCAAATTTCGTGAAGAAGTTTCCTGTAGAGACCGGGACCACTGGAGTGCTGCTTATTGGATCGATCGGTGTCGGGAAGACACACCTAGCTATTGCTATGCTCAAGGCCTTGATTGTCGAACGCGGAGCCACAGGCCTGTTTTGCGACTACAGAGAGCTCCTCAAGAGGCTGCAACAAAGCTATAGCCAACGGGGCGATGGCTCGGAGGCTGACATTCTCGAGCCAATCTTGACCGCACAGGTGCTCGTCTTGGATGAGGTGGGGGCGATGAAGCCAACTGAATGGGTGACAGACACGATCGGATACGTCCTAAATAGCCGATACAACAACTGTCTGACCACCATTCTGACCACGAACTATGCAAACCTGCCGCCCACTTCCATCGAAACGGGATCATCTTCAATGAGCATGCTTCGCGCTGCCGTGCGGCAGGAGACGCTCGGTGATCGCATCGGCGAAAGGATGAGATCTCGCCTCCAGGAGATGTGTGTGCCGCTCGAGCTGCAGGGCGAAGACTATCGCCAGAGTGCTGGCCGAGCCGAATACGCCTGATGCGGCCGCCGGGTCTAACGAAATCTTGATCGGTACACAGCAGGAACAAACCCCGTTACAGGAATCCGGTTTCGCGGGAACGTGCTTTTGGGCGAGCGCACAAAGCCCACGCCAAAATTGAGTTGCGAGCTGTGAGCTCCTGTTCACTTCTCCATCGTATCGACGCGGACTAACCTATGTACAGGAGGGTTCCGTATGTGTGGCCATTACGTTCGCAGATGGACAAGCTCAACGCAACCCTCGGGCGCGATACCGTTCGCATCCTGGGGGCCGGGCCGAAGGATGCGGCCTGGAAACTGAAAGCGGAGTACAGGTCGCCACGCTGGACCACGCGGTGGAATGAACTGCCAAAGGCAAAAGCTAGGTAATCGAAGACACTATGGCGTTGTTTTCGACCTGAAGATTGCGAGACGCCAAGAGCGCATTCCAACCATTGCGGGTCCCTATGTCTATACGCGACAGAAGACCAAGCTCTTCTTCTTGGGCCGTTAGCTGGGCGTACTCGCCATAGCGGGGATGTAGCGGGTCAAGGAATGTCTCTTTGCGGTGGAGAACGGGTGGGTTCAACGACTCGGTATAGTTCCGGAGCCCGTAAGAGGCCTTTGGAAGAAATACCTTGAGGCTGTAAGCGAGTTCCGGGTGAGGGGAGTCGTCAAAATCTTTGTACGCCAGGAATGAGAGCTTTTTGCCGTCAGTCGAAATCTTGATGAGATCGTAGGTGATTTCGCCTACGATCTGCCTTGCGGTGAGGACCATCAGTTGCAGCAAAGGAGACAGTTGCGATTCCGCGCTTTTGTGAATGTAAAGAGCGTCGGGCAGTTTCTTCCCAGTCTTTGCGCGCTTGCACTCCTCGGCAATCTGCCCCGGTTTGCCCAGCTCGAAGAGAAAGTCGGTTCCGGCCTGAATTGCTGCTTTGTAGTTGGGCCATAACATCTTCACGTCGGCCTGGACCTCATTGGAGAGGCTACGGATCGGCGGCGGGGTCAAAGCCTGCAAACGAAGCATGGCAAGGAACATCAAGATGTTCACTCGCCGCTCTTCTTGAGCTGATGCCAGTGTGTCAGAGTCCAGCAGGCTCTTTGCGATACGTTCGACCCTGGAGAGAGAACCGTACCGTTCAATAAGGCGACGGGAAGCCTTGAACTCGGTCTCTAAGGGAGTCCTGCCTAGAACTCTGGCGAGGGCCATGTATTTCTGCGCAGTGCGGTCTTTGGAGAACTCTGCTCGTACTGCTTCGCGAAAGCTCGCCGGTCGGTAGAGGGAAACCTGGGCAAGATAGTCCGCTTCAGCTTGGTCGTCACGGAAGACGTAAGCGATGCCCAGACTGGCCATGTGGGGTCTGCGACCCAGCACCGTTCGGAGATAATCGCGGAATTCGTCCTGCATAAAGAGTTTTTTGAAATGATCCGACCTTGGTGAGGACACCATCCGAAAACTCGAAAGCACTGTCGAGTGCCTGGTCTACTCGCACGGAGACGATAAGAACCCGTTGTGCTAGATCGAAGGCCCGCTTAAGAGTGGCCGCCCGCTCTTCTAGGTTCTCGATGACATTGAGGACATAGCCAAGATTCACGCAATCTGCCAGGATAATTTGAGATTTTGGCTGAAAGTGGGGGTCCCACCCCACGGCATGAATGCCAGCCTCTTTAAGCAGGCGAATGTCCGTTCCTTGCCCACATCCGTAGTCGAAGACGCTCAAACCGGGAGAGACCACCTGATGTGCAAGGGCGAGCGTAACCGGCTTGGAAAGTGAATACCGCTTCATCGCTGTCCGGTGACGCGGTATCGCCTGAGCTAGGGTCTCCATGGAATCTCTCAATCTATGGGCTAGACATGGCAGAGCTGGTGCGGTCTTCGCTTTCTCTTTGCAAGCTCTGCCAGAAACAGGATAACGTGTATATGCGTGTCATTACACGTTCATGGGGTGTGTTGGGTGCCAAGTCCAAAAGCTCGCAAAATGACGGCCATAACAACGGCAAAGCGAACCGGAAAGCCTTTGACGGTTTACCTGGCTGACGACCTCAGCAGGGCTCTTGCGGCGGCGTCGGAAAAGCGGATGGTTCACAAATCCGTGATCGTCCGGGTCGCTGTAGAACGGCTCTTGAATGATTTGGAAGCAGGGCAGCTTCAACTGCCCTTGGGAATATAGATGGCTATGGCATCGTTCGATCTGGCTGGCCACACATTCTCGTTCTCGGGACATGAAACCTTCGTCTTCCGTTATTTCTGGCTCAAGAAGGCCGTCGATGCGGTGGAAGCAAACCCACGCGTGTTTGCTCAAGAGGATGCAATCGTAACGCTTGGTGTTGGAAAGAACATGGTTCGGTCCATTCGGCACTGGGGACTAGCAACTGGTGTTCTGGAGGAAGAACCGAAGAGTCGCGGCACGATGATGAAGGTGTCGGCCTTTGGAGAATTGCTGTTTGGAAGCCAGAAATCTTCTGGTGTTGATCCGTTTCTAGAAGATCCGAACTCGCTGTGGCTTTTGCATTGGAATCTGATCGCCAACTCTGAAAGAAGCACAACCTGGCAGTGGGCCTTCAATCGGTTCCCCTCAAACGAATTCACGAGGGAAGGTTTGCTGCAAAGTGTCGAGGATGAGAGCCGGAGACTTAATCTCACGCCTCCAAGCGAAAGCACCTTGAAGCGTGACATTGAAGTATTCGTTCGCACGTACCTGAGCGGTCGTGGAAGCCGCTCTACGGCAGTAGAAGACTCCCTAGACTGTCCTCTGACGGAACTTGGGCTGCTTGAAGAGATGTCCGGGGCGAGTCTGCTCAAGATCAAGCGTGGACCGAAAAGCACCCTGTCGAATCAGGTTTTCGCGTATTGCCTCCACAAATTCTGGGATCGCGTTGCGCCAGCGGCGAAGAGCTTAGCGTTTAGCGAGATTGCCTACGCGCAGAATGGTCCAGGCACGGTCTTCAAGTTGGATGAGAACAGTTTGATTGAACGCTTGGAAAAGCTGCAAATCACAACGGCGGGCTGTCTTGGGTACACCGAAAGCGCCGGCTTGAAGCAGGTCTACCGCCAAGGCGATTGCGACGGGCTTGCCTGGTTGAAAGCCCACTACGAAGAGACAAATCCGATTCTGGTGGGGTTCTAATGAATCAGTTAAGCGACCTCATCAATGTTGCTCCGCGATACGCCCGGTCCGTGAATCTGGAACGCGACGGGTTCACCGATGCGGCGGTCGAGGGGTATGTCGTTACCGCTACCGCTGAAGAATTCCTACGACGGTTCGGGCAAGCTCTTGCCGGAGCCGGAGGCCACCGAGCCTGGACACTGACCGGACCCTATGGTGCAGGAAAATCGTCCTTCGCCATCTTTCTGGCGAATCTGTTTAGCCCTTTCGAGTTCGGCGGTGCAGCCGCTGCTCGCCGCCTGCTCAAAGAGCAGCACTCCGAAACCTACACCGACCTGTTTGGCTTGAGGAGCAAAGGTGGGTTGGGTAAGGAAGGATTTACCGCTGTAGTGGTCAGTGGTGCCGCGGAGCCTCTGCTTGGGGCGATTCTCAGATGTGCAATCCGAGATGTGGGGGTTTACTTTCATCAGGGCCGAAAGCCCGATGCGCTTAAAGAACTAGACCAACTAGAGCAACGATTCCTGGCGAAGGAGGAGGTTTCCACCTCTGCAGTCTTGAATGCGATTCTGCGCCTGTCCGAAAGTCTGATCACTTCGGGTCGGTCGCGCGGCATTCTGATCGTCATTGACGAGCTTGGGAAGTTTCTGGAGTATGCTGCCCGAGCTCAGTCAGCCGGAGACGTGTTTGTTCTCCAGCAGCTAGCGGAGGCGACGAACGAAGGTACATCTGAAGGGCTCTACCTCGTCACGATCCTGCACCAATCGTTTGAACGCTATGCTGCGGACCTGAGACAACAAGATCGCCAGGAGTGGTCCAAGGTCCAAGGCCGGTTCGAAGATGTTGCGTTTCAAGAGCCGCCTGAGCAGTTGCTCGAACTAATTTCGAGGGCTTTGACACCAAAGCAGACCGCGACATCGGCCTTGCGACCTCTCTACAAAGAGGCCGTAGGATTGGCTCGACGCGCGGAAGAGTTGAGACTTGCTCCGAAGGGGATGACCAGCAGCGCTTTTTCTCGGGCGTTAGAACGCTGTGCCCCCCTGCATCCACTCACCGCACTCGCTCTGGTGCGTCTATGCCGCAAGTTTGGGCAGAATCAGCGGTCCCTCTTCTCGTTTCTCACGTCGCGAGAGAAGCATGGTCTAAGCAGCTTCATGCAGCGGCCAGTTCACCCCCTAGAGTTTTACGGATTGGCAGAGCTTTACGATTACCTGGCTGAAGGGTTTGGGTCTGGTCTTGCACTCGGCGAATCGGCTGCGCGTTGGGTAGAAATACAGAGCGCCCTTGATCGGGCTGCGTCGTTGGGAGAAACCGAACAACGCTTCATCAAAGTCGTTGGCGTACTCGCAGCTATCGGCCAAGTAGAAACCTTCAAGGCAAGCCCTGAGATTATTCGGTTCGCACTTGGAATCGAGCAGCCGGAGTTCAAGCGTTGCAAAGCAGCGCTTTCGGCTCATTCCGTGATTGTGGACCGAAAACACAGCGGAACCATTGCTCTTTGGGAAGGTAGTGATCTCGATCTGGACGAAGAGGTTCGAAAGGCGGGACGATACATTGCCGGGAACGCCTCATTAGCGGAAAAGCTAAATCAGCTCTGGGCACCGCGCCCACTAGTAGCCAAAGGGCATTCTTTCCGGACAGGGACGCTGCGATATTTCTCGGTTCGCTTCGCCGACGCCGCGACGCTTGGAAAAAGCCTCACAGTCGATGAAGGAGCCGATGGGCTGTTGCTCTACTGTCTCCCCCTGAATGCGGTAGAGCAGCAAACGCTTATCGACTTGGCGTCAAGTCTTCTCCAGGACAAACCAGAAGTGCTGGTTGCCATCCCCCAGGAAGTGAATGCCCTCCACGACGCTATCCGCGACCTTGAGGCATTGCGTTATGTCCAGGCGCACACTCGCGAGCTGGAAGCTGATGCCGTCGCTCGGCGTGAATTGAGGGCCAGGATTTCCGCCGCAGAAAGCCGCGTTTCCTTAGAAGTTCAACGGCTCTTTTCGCCAGAGGAACAGACAGCAGGGAAGACGCAGTGGTTCCACCACGGCATGCGTCAGGCGCTTCCGACAAGCAGAAAACTTGCCAGCTACCTAAGCGGGATCTGCAATCGGGTGTACGACAAGACTCCTATCCTGCGTAATGAATTGGTGAATCGAAGAACGCTGTCGTCTGCGGCGGCCGCAGCGCGACGCAACTTGCTGGAGGCAATGATCTCCCGCCAGCCCGAAGCAAGGCTGGGCTTTGTCGGAACACCTCCAGAGGTGAGCATTTACAGCTCTGTGCTGGCCTCTTCCGGCATCCACTATGCAATCGAGGGAACTTACGCCTTTGGAGCGCCTGAGCGCGACCCTGCATTGAAGGCGGTCTGGCAAGAGATTGTTAGCTTCTTTGATGATTGCGAGCTGAAGAGACATACCCTCGCCGATCTATTCGGTAGGCTGCAAAGAGCGCCATACGGCCTCAAACTCGGGGTTATTCCTATCTTGTTCTGTGCTGCTGCAATGGCCCATGACACAGAAATCGCTTTCTACGAGAACGGAGCGTTTCTCCCTGAAATCACGGTCGATGCTTTCGAGCGTCTTGTGCGTAATCCGCAGTCGTTTGAGTTGCGTCGGTATCGGATACAAGGCGTGCGGCGGGACGTATATGTAGAGCTTGCACGCTTATTTGGTCGGGAAGGCCCGGCTAAAGGTGAAAGCCTACTGTCGGTGGTGAAGCCTCTGTTCCGTTTCCTGCGCCGCCTGCCACAATACTGCCAAACCACGAAACGGCTTTCCGACCGGACTGTAAAGGTTCGAGCTGCACTGATGCACGCCAAAGAACCGGACCAGTTGTTATTCCACGCGTTGCCCCTAGCCTGTGGGATGGAGCCGTTCTCTGCTGGTGAAACCGATAGTGATAAGGCCAATCAGTTCTTTGCTGTGCTCCGCGACTCGATCACTGAACTACAGCGAGCGTACGACGATCTCTTGAGAGACCTGCAAGCGCTTCTCTTGACGGCGTTTGACGTGACGGAACGGGGAAAGCTTCAGCAGAGAGCGCAAGCGATCTTCTCCTACTGCGTCGAGCCTCGCCTTAAAGCCGTTGTCAACCATATGGGGAATGAGCATATGGAGGATTCGCTTTGGATCGAAGCGATTGCGACGACGCTGGTGGTCAAGGCTCCAAAGTCCTGGACAGACGATGATCGCGTCCGGTTTGAAATTGGCTTATCGGAGATGTCGCGGAACATCCGGCATTTGGAAGCGTTGCTATATGAAGAGCAGAAACGGTTGGGTGCTGGCCAGCGGCTGGAAGAAGTTTTTCGCATTGGAGTTGCCGACCGACACTCAATGGAAGTTGGGGCTGTCGTCGTCGTGGAAAAGCACGAAGAGCAAACGTTCCGCAGGACGGTTGTGGAGCTGGAGGAGCACCTTAGAGCTTCAGCAGGCTCGCGGCAACTGATCCTGGCAGCCCTTGCGTCGGTCTCACAATCATTGCTCGCGGAGTACGTGGGAGAAGAGAACAAGCAAGTGTTGGAGGAGGTCAAGCATGGCTGATACGACACGGCACGTTTTGGGCATTTCAGGCGGCAAGGACAGTACCGCGCTCGCGATTTACATGCGAGATCGCGTTCCCAACATGGAATATTTCTTCTGTGACACGGGCGCAGAGCTGAAAGAAACCCACGAATACATCGACCGAGTGGAGGTCTACCTGGGGAAGAAAGTCGAACGTCTCAACCCTGAACGAGACTTCGATCACTGGCTACAAATTTTTGGCAACTACCTTCCTTCGTCTCGTATGCGGTGGTGCACCCGCAAGTTGAAAATTGAGCCTTTTGAAAAGTTCGTTGGAACTTCCCCGGTCATCAGCTACGTTGGTATCCGTGCGGACGAAGACCGCGAGGGGTACATCTCAACCAAACCAAACATTCAAGCCGTCTTTCCCTTTCGTGAGGATGGCATTCGGCTGAATGACGTGTACCGGATTCTCGAAGAGAGTGGCCTTGGCATTCCGAAGTATTACGAATGGAGGAGCCGGTCAGGTTGCTATTTCTGCTTCTTTCAAAGAAAAGCGGAATGGGCAGGACTTCGCGAACGTCATCCTGAAGACTTCGATAAAGCAAGGGCATATGAAAAGCTCAACACAATTACTGGAGAGCGCTTTACTTGGAACCAGCGTGAAAGCCTAGATGAATTGGCAGAGCCCGAACGTCTTAAAGAGATCTGGGAACGACACGAAAAGGTGATGAAGTCGGCCTCCGCTGTGCGCCCTGGGGACAGCCTGTTCAATATCCTAGGCGCAGCGCTGGACGAAGAAGACGATACGGAGCCCTGCACCATATGCAGCCTTTGAGCGACGGTAACGACCAACCCGTTTTTAAGCGGGTGTACCTGGAACAGCTCGGCGGCCTGAAAGCGGTATGTGAACGCCTGCCAGACGTGCCAGCCGTTTATGCGTTCGTGCGTAACATCCCCAGCCCTCCGGTGCATGATGTAAAGGCGTTCTTGGCTTCCGTTCACCAGTCCATCTCAATGAAGGCCGCTCCAGACCATCACGCCAACTTTGGCCCTTTGCACAAGGCGGTTCTGGAATCACACTCGCAGTTGTCGGACAAAAAGGCTTCTGATTTAGAAACCTACGCTGTGAACGCTACTTTCCGAGAGATGGTCAAGAAAGTCTTTGAAGATGCTGCCGTTCTACAGGCTCCGCTATACGTAGGTAAAACGGTTTCCCTTCAGACTCGCTTTTCGCAACACATCAGGCCTATGTCAGACCTGAATTGCAGACTGAGGGAGGCAGGAATCACTCTCAATCAGTGCATTCTTCTTTATACCGAGTTTGAGTCACTCCCTGATGACGTGAACAAAGATGCTCTTGACTTAGTTGAGGAGATCCTTACACGTCTACTGCGGCCTGGTTTTGTAAAAAGAGTTGGATAGGAGAACAGGATGCCCGAAGTGCTTGATGACATGTTGCTGGATTCTGGGACACATTACACGGAGCTGCGAACGGTTCTTTATGGATCTTTCAACCTCTCACAAAGTCGCATTCCGTACATGCAGACCGTGTTCACCCTAAAAGAGGTGGTGGATAGCCTGCAACTCGTCGAAGCGATGCCGTCAGACTTGAGAGCCAAGTGGAGCTTCGAGGAGCTGTTCCAACGTGAAATCGATTGGGATCGGGTTAAGCACGATTTGCTCGATGGCTACCTAAAGCAGCCAAACAAGCTCAAATTCTTCAATTCCTTGACGGTGGCATTGCTCCCCCTCAGTCCAGAGCGGATGCTTGATTCGCAATATGGCGACACCCCAAATGCGCCTGCCCTGACAGGCGGAAACGCAAACGTCTACAAGACCACGGATATTGGAGGAGTGCAGCTTGTGCGTCGCGAGGGAACGCACGTTGGCTACGTTCGCTGGGACGTAAAGAGAATCTTCGCGGCAACCATTGATGGCCAGCACCGCCTTGCAGCCCTGAAACAGCTTGCAGATCAAGGCTCACTCTCGCAAGCTCAGTTGGATACCTCGATCGCCGTGACCTTGCTAGTGATGGATCCTCGCGCCGGCCTGGTGATCGATCAATCGAATTACGCGGAGGGGGACAACCCGCTGTTGCGGATTGTGCGAGAGATATTTATTGACCTTAATAAGCACACAAAAGAGATTGTGCGGTCACGGGAAATTCTCTTGGATGACCAATCGATTGAAGCAGTTTGCGTTCGTTCGCTCCTCGCCAAGAGAATTGGCGACGACTCCTCAACGGAACTGCCACTAGGCATTGTGCATTGGCAGCACAAGGTAACCGCAAAGTTCAATACGGGGCAGCCTACTGCGCCATTTATAACAACCGTCGAACTTCTAAACCTCATCATGCAGGACTTCCTTGATCTAGACCGTCCGAAGGACCCCCTTGATGAGCCTTCGGTGAGGAAGTTCATCGATTCGATCGAGGATGTTCTACAGCTCTCCAAACACATTGAAAAGCATCCCCTTCGCTACAAGGATATGAAGTCGTTAACCACCTATGCCGAGGTACACAACTTCAGAGACGGCCTAGAAGAGCCATTTGTAAATCCACCGATGCGGTATGTCCGTGCAGCGGCGGATGCCTTCACGGACAACTGGAAAGCGCTGTTCATTAAGATCTTTTTGAATTTCAAACCGTACAAGTCTTTCATCGAAGAGGTGCGTAAGGTTGGCGGCATAGACGGTGACATTGCGTTCTACATGACACTTCCAGAGCGTCAACAGAAGACGCAGCGGGATGTTTGGGGCGAGCAGATTACAGAGCACCTGTACACACCGCTCGATAAATTAGCTGGGCTGAAGCTGCAGGATTGGGCCTTCTTCGCTGTGTTCCAGAAGGCTCTGTTCAGGGCGACGAAGACCGCGGCGTTACACAAGGATGTCATCCCCTCTAAAAAGCGTGAGACGCCTTTTGCTGACTTGTGGCTGACGTTCCTCAACGAGATGTGGGATCGTGGCTTATTCGCGGTGAAGGCAAAGATTGAGGACACACCCATTTGGGTTGGAATCAGTGTTAACAGTGAAGGCCTCACGGTAAAGTGGTCAGACGCGGCTGTAGGTCGCATAGCGGCTCTGATTCTTCTCTGGTGGTATTTCTGGGTGAATGACAGCTCTCGAACCGGAAACTTCCTCAAGAAGATCGGTGAGGGTTCATCATCAGCACAGTATCCTGGCGCGAGAGACGCCCTCAAGCCGCTTACATCCGGTCTCAAGCCAGTTCTCCGCGCAGGAGATAAGGATGTGAGTGATAAGGAGATGACGAAACGAATCGACGCGCGGCTTCGGATGTTGATCGGCCTAGCCAAGAGCAAAACAAGTGTCGAGGAGCCCGAAGCCGAGCAAAACTCGGAAGGGACTACGGAAGCCGCCATCAAGTCAGCCGATGCCGAAGGCGAAAACTAGGAGAGTGTGACGCCATGACTTCTTGGAGAATGCAGCTCCATCCGAAAGCGCCTGGCGGTTCGGCGCGGCATGCCGCTGAAAGCCTTAGTGCAGGGTTTGTCGGTCTGGACTTCAAATGGGATGTGGGCGACCTTTGCAGGGCGAAATACGAGGAGTTACCGTCTGAAGAGAAGAATCAGTGGGCTTTCGCGCACGAGATGGCTGAAGGTGATCATGTGTTGATCTTCAGCCATCATTACCCCTTCGCTCTTGCCAAGGTGGCGGGACCGTACAACTACATCAGGAACCCAGTTCCCGAACTAGGTGTGTGGTTTAGACATTTCCGCCGTGTAACGGCGGTCAGATATTACGGAGATTTCAGGACCAATGCTTCTCTTTGGAAGCCCCTCACTATGACTGCAACCCTCACACCCTTAAGAAACAGCGAGAGCGGCTCTCAGCAGCTCGTGGATGAGTGGCTTACGTCGGTGCCAGAAGAGCTTTCCTGAACGCGTTCCCGTGTGAAACGTATAAATCGAAGCGGCGACATCCAGTCGGGTTCGCCGCGTTATACGAGTAGATTCCGCTTCTTCGTACTCACAAACATTGTTGCTGTGACTCGCTCAGATCTTCACTTGCAAACTTCTTGACAAGATCAACCGACAGACATCACTTTCCCCAAACTATGGAAGAAACCACTACATCTCTCATCCTCAATGTGGCCCCACTCACTTTCCACAACGAAGTGATCAACGTCACGAGATTAGCACTCCCCACGCCAGAGGCGTTCGCTCAGCTAGAAAGTACCTTGCGGGGAACGCACCTTCTACGACGTGCGGATGAGGAGAGTGCTATCGCTATCCCTCTAATCGAGGGAGCACCGGCCATATCAGGGGCGGAGGTGAAACTCACCTTAGCAGAGAACCTCAATGTAGTGGCTGCTCTCGCACGTAACGCGCTTACTGCCTATCTCCATTCCCTCGGTCGGCTTGTTACATGGAGCCGTCCACTCTGCTTCCTCGCGGATGTGAGTAAGGACCTGCTATTGGAAAAGGGAGCGGCTGCGCTGCCGGTGTCTGTTCTTCCTCTTTACAAGCTCGATTTCAAACGGTTTGAGTTCTACGAGGGCCAGCCGTTTGTTGGTATCGCTGCAACTGTAAGGTTAAATCGCTCTATCGTGCCCACTTGTCGTGATCTGCTATCTCGCGGCTTCGAAATCCAGGGCCTATACGTTGGGAAACGTGTAAAGGCGCGTGATCCGCGTGTTTCTGCAGAGTTCCAGACTCTTGGACGGGTAAGAGGTGTTGCAGGGGAGTCGCTCTTGTTAGATAACCTACGTGGCGAGCTGGACGAGATCTCTCTTGCAGAAGCGCTGCTCGATGCATCTCCTGAAGCGATACGTAGAGTGATGGAGTTCACGTTAGGTAGCAGGGCTGAAGCGACGTTTAGTCGCCTACGGCAGCGGGAAGGTGAATTTCATAACGGCCCAAAGAAGCTGGAGAAGCTCACGGCGGCTGTACGGTTCTTACAAAGCAGGAGATTAGACCTGGTCCCGGGCATCGCATTCCAGATCGGGTCTTTTGTCTCGCAGTTGCCGCCACTTAATACGGCCCCGAAACCAACATACGTCTATGACCCTGGAGGGCGACAGACGAATACCTGGCACGATGGAGGCCTGAAGACTTTTGGACCCTACAGTCGCCAGAGTTTTACGCCATCCAAACCCAGAGTATGCATCATTTGTCAAAAGTCGAAGCGTGGCCGAGTCGAGCAATTCATCCATAAATTGCTGAGGGGCATACCGGCGACTGGACCGCAAAACGTTCCGTTCGCAGCAGGGTTGTGTGGCAAGTATCGTTTGGAGAATGTCAGTACTCAGTTCTTCGATGCAGATAATGAAACTGCTGAAAGCTACCGCGATGCATTCGCAGCAGCAATCTCGATGAGCACAACGGAGGGGTTTCGTTGGGACCTGGCTTTAGTACAGGTGCAAGAAAGCTTTAAACTGCTGCCAGTTGCTGCGAACCCCTATTTCATTGGAAAGGCTTTCTTTCTGACTCAGCAGGTCCCGGTTCAGGACTTCAGAACTGAAACGGCAGCTACGCCCGACAGCCAACTTCAGTACAGCCTAAACAACATGGCCCTTGCAACGTATTCGAAGATGGGTGGAGTTCCGTGGCTGCTTAAAGCGAGCCCCACAGTCGCTCACGAATTGGTTATCGGTTTGGGGAGTGCGCAGTTCAAGAACGGGCGTTTCGGGGCGGGCAGACGCTTGGTAGGTATCACAACTGTCTTCTCAAGTGATGGCAACTATCGCGTTTCAAGTCTATCGCGAGCAGTGGACATGGATGATTATGCCACGGCACTGTTGACTTCTCTCCGCGTGACTGTGGCGCGAGTAAGAACAGACATGAACTGGCAACCCCGAGATCATGTGAGACTGATCTTCCATGCCTTCAAGCCCTTCAAGAACATAGAAGCTCAGGCTATCAAGAATCTAATGAGCGAACTTGGTGACTTCGACGTTGAATACGCATTTCTACATGTAGTTCAAGAGCAGCCCGTGGTCTTATTCGACCGCAGCCAGCAAGGCGCGGGGAAGGGTAGTGAGAAGAAGGGGGTATACGCGCCAGCCCGCGGAGGATTCCTGCATCTCTCTACGAGAGAGACTCTGCTACTTTTGGTCGGTCCGAATGAAGTGCGGAAAGCGGAACACGGAATGCCGCGTCCGTTGATCCTGAGGCTACACGGGGACTCAACGTTCACAGACATGACGTACCTGACGCGCCAAGTGTTTTCTTTCTCCTGTCATTCATGGCGTAGCTTTTTTCCTGGAGAACTGCCGGTGACAATCAAATATTCCGATCTGATTGCCTCGCTTCTTGGCAGCCTATCCTCTCTGCCAACCTGGAACCCTGATGCGATGCTGGGTCGTTTGGCAAATACAAGGTGGTTCTTATGAACCTCCTTACAGAGATCATCAACATCTTGACAGCGCGTGCCGAAACGATACGTGCCGACGGCGAGATGAGTATGGCGTTTATGGCGTGGACCGGTTCCAAGCTAGTCTCCCCAGCCAACATTGAAGCTGAGCGCAATCGTTGTGTCGTGTTGACCGGGGCTCAGCGACGATACTCCGACGTGGCCTCTCTTGGATTCTTGCAGTCCCTTTACTCTGAGGACGCCGAGGTACGGGAACGGTTGGAAGATGGTTTGAAGTGGATGACCGGGCGAAGCATTCGAAGCGAAGGACAATACGCGGACTTTTGCTCGGATTCGTTAGCCCTATTGGGAATAGCACTTGGCGCGAGGAGCACGCCGGCTACCCCAAGTACAAGGACTTGGCTAAAAGCTGTTTTGGATGCAGATACGGGAACACAGGCGGAGTGGGACGTTTCGGTTCGTGAGCTTGCAAAATTGGTGGCAGGCTACGCCGCCACCAAAGCCCTAGTCGCCCAAATAGCGGTGTTAGCTTTCTCGAAGGGAATGAGGGTCGAGCCTCTAGACGGCAAAGATACCGAAAGGGTGATCGCGCTACTCAGGGTTGGTTGCATCAGCAGGATGTCTGATGCAGAGGCTGTGACTCTGCTCTTCGCGTTCAACTTTCTAGAAGCCTCTCAACCTCTGCTCGCATTGCAGGCACCTAGCGTGGCCTCAGTATCGAGCGTGTTGGCGAATATCAAAAACGGTCTTACTCGATGGACCTGGGAGTCAAAAGCTAAGACAACAGGAGCAGAACCTCGTCAGTGGCATTTGGACAATGAGTACCATTTCCAAAACCTGCTCTGGTTCACACTGCGTCCGTTATTTCCAGATGCGAAAGAAGAGGAATACAAATCAGCCGTGGGCCGAGTACACCCTCGTCTAGATATCGTCCTGCCTTCGTTGAGGCTTATTGTGGAGGCCAAGTTCTGGAGAACGCGGGACTCTTCAAAAGAGATGGTGCGCGAGATAGCTGAAGATTCCGGACTCTACCTAACTGTAAACAAGCCATACGACTCAATCATCCCAGTAATTTGGGACAATGGTAGGCGCGTTGAGGAGCACGACTCTCTGAAACAGGCTTTGCTTGAGATCGAAGGGATTGTGGACCCAGTGATCATTTCACGCCCAAGTTTTATGGGCTAAGGCTTCCATGTGCTTGCTGTTAGAAATGGATATACCTCAACGGTACGTCTCACCCCTTGCAGGATCGCTTAAGAATAGGGTACTGTCCGGCATTCTTGGACGCTTCGGAGCGGAGGTCCAGACCCTACCGATACAGTTCTGCTATTCATCCGAGACTGAGGTCCGACGGCTTAGGCAGGTCTTCGTCGCCTGAACATCAACGGACTTTGTTTCGCTGCGAGGGTAGCCGCCGACCTGTGATCTGAAGAATGGGGCATGCCGCCTTCGGCTGCTGGGCTAGGTCTTGGAGCCAGTTCCGAGCAGGTGCTGGATGCGCTTGCGCTCGATAAGGTCCCGCGGGCTCTTGCCTCCGCCGGGGCCCACTGCGTCACATACCGCAGCTGGAAGCTATGAGTCACCGGCTGACGGTGCACGGCGCTGGACAGCTCGGTACTCAGACCGGGCAAATCCCTCGTGATGCCGCCGGCCGAAACTCCCGCATCGCTTCACCGACTGCTTCGTACACCGTACTTGCCCAGACCTCGACCATATGCACGATTTGATCAGAACCGTAAACGTGAGGACACAGCGGCTCTGGTTCATGTTCGCCGGTACAGGGCGAACAGAAAGCGAAGTAGAATGGGCAAGACGGTATCTGTTTGCTCCACTGCCGGGAAAGTGATCTCCATGTCAGATCCTGAAAACGAGACCGCAGCAGTCCCTGCCCACGTGGCAGAGCAGTACGAAGCCGGCTGCGGCGCACGCTTCCTAGACGAAGCGTTCAGCCTCGGTGCGACACGAAGCTGGCAAGCCGGATGGAACGACGCGAACCGGGAGCTTGGAAAGTTTGAGGAAGCATTCTCGTCGGCAGAATCGTCTTTGCCGTTCTTTGGAACCGGAGAGGAGGCGAGGCGACGTGATCTGCCCTTCGATCCAAGCTGCTCCGAGCAGTGGAAGCGCTGCTGGATTGAGGCTGACATCCGTTTGGCTACAGAAAAGCTGCAATCCTTGGAATAGGCCATCAAGACCAAAGCAGGGCCGTGGAGATGGCGAAGCCATGAAACCCGGAACGGTGAAGCTGTCCCGTCCCTTCCACAGCTTCTTGGAAAGGTCAATTGTGCTGACCTGTTCCACATCACGCACCGCCCTCGGCTACGAGGGGAAAAATGTCAGTAGGATTGTGGGTGAATGCAGAATGGATCGACACAGGCTCGTATGCTTGGAACAGCGATGAAGCGGAGAGACAAGGCGGTCCAACTCGCGATGCATTGCCAGTGTGGACGTGGGAGCGTGCTTGCGCTAGGAATGTGCTCGACCTGCTACACGCTGCGGCGCCAGGATGAGGAGCACTTCGGCGGACTCCGGGAAGCGGTGCTCAAACGTGATGGATACCGCTGCCGTGTCTGCGACGCACCTGGAACAGGGAAGCGGAGCATCATCGTGCACCACCGCGTGCCTGAAAAGTCCGAAATTAGGCTGATGATCTCGCTTTGCCCAGGCTGTCACGCAAAGATCCACCGCACGCGGGCGGTCATGGTCACGATGCCTCCTTCGCTCTTGGAACTTTGGAGAGAGCAGCATCCAAGAGGGCATGAACAGACCGCTCTAGATTTTCGGCGTCCGGTGCACTTGGCGGTGAAGGTTCCGCTTTTCTAGCCACGCTGAGTAAAGCTATGCCGATCGGGTACGGAGATTCGAGTCACACGGCGGACGGCAAATACATCATTGCTTGCTTTCGCGGAGACGCGAACCTCGGCTGGGTGGTGGATCTCCGTTCTTTCCTCAATCTGGCAGAGTTAAAGTACGCGCACTATGCGCCCCAAGAACGCAGATGGCGCGTCGCTGGAAATCTGCCACTGTATCGCAACCTGATGCATGGTCTATCCGAAGCGGAAGTCACGGTCATCGATAAAGAACATTACGAATGGCGGAACTTTTTTCGCCTTAGGGGTGCAGGGGCAGAGTTTGGAACGGACTTCACCTATAAAGACGTCCTGGCATCCGCGGCAGAAGAAATGCTGCGGGAGAGTCCTCTGGGGCTGCCCGATGAAGTCGGAATGCCGCCGGCTTTTAGAAGGTTGAAGCTCCACCAACGATTACTCGACGGGACGGGTTCACTCAAAGAGCTGCCTGTCGATGATCTGAGCGAGGTACATCAGCGCAGTGGGGGCAAGTACAAGGATGCCGTCGTGCTTTCCGCCCGAGCGCATTCGATGCTGAGTCCATCAGAGTTTTTTGAGCTACGCTGTATGGCTGAGAACCCTTACATGCGTGCGCCTTTATCGGAAAGAACGCAGCACGCCGGTAGGCTTGGCCATGTCTTCGATGACGAGCACAAGAAAAGTCTTCCGATCCTGAATGAACTCGTTATTAAGATCGCGCAAGCTTCTGGAGTTCCTCCGATTGCGGCGATGCTCCTGAGTCTGCGCCAACCAGTGAGTGAACAGCCCTCGCACTTGAGTGATCATCTTCAAGCTGCGGATTTTGCTGCGGGCTGGGCAGCGGAGATTCTCGCAAGCACGAACTCGGATTTTAGAGCTCTTGCTGCAAAGGTGCGGTGGTTAAGCGTGAATGGGATTCTGTGGTCTGCAAGGTGAGAGCGCTGCAACGACTTGGTGGACCCGGCGAAGCACCGCGTCCTCTGCCACGTCGAGGCCTCAGCTACGAGAGACAAGCTGGTGGGACAGACAGAGACCCTGAGGTACGAGCTGCCGGACGCTCACCACATGGTGATCCGACCTGCCGATCTTACACAGCACTGGTCCGTGACCTGGGAACGGTACGCTCAATAAGAATCGATAAGCGCCAATCCTTTGTGCTTCTAGCGAGCGCCTACGACGGTGCATTTACTCAGTATCTGAGCCTTTTAGAGCTTCGACAGGCCAGTGTAGGGGAAGGTGCAGGAAGAGGAACTTGAGTCCTGCCGCGCAGCCGGCGAGCGGAGGCCGGCAAAGAAGCGGGATGAGGGTTGGGGAGAAACCGAAGCGGGTTCTCCCGCGCCGCGTCTGGCGGCGCTGAGGTGCGGTGATGCTTTGCTAGGCTCTGACCCAATACATGGCTTTTGTGGTGGTCCTGTGAATGTAGGCGGTACGCCTGGACCGGCTTGGATTGCGGGAGAGGTATTCGGAGGCGAGGGCGTCCGCTACCTCACTCTGCGACCAACCATAAGCGAAAGCGGCGATAGAGAAAGCCATGTCAGCGGCCGCTGGTCGACCCGCGTACTTTGCGAGAGCTCGAAAGCGGGAGAGGTCAAGCGAGGAAGCTCTGCCGAGCGATGGCCGTAAGCTCTGACGTTTACGGTCCTGCTCGTTCGCGTGCATTCGCTGCAGGCGAACCGCCTCAAGCTCGAAGGCGTCAGCAGCGGAGAACTGTTCGCCGGTGTGCTTGCACAAGCGGACGAAGGGAAACAGCCCTGTGTCCTGCCTGTGCTGAGGTTTCCGATTAGTGAAGCCGGGGAGCCGTCCGTAGCGTCGCCAGTCAGCGGCACTTGGGTCGGCCCCGAAGCGTTGCGCGAGGAGCTGAGCGGATACAGTGCCAAGTTCTTTGGAAAGAACGCGGGAATGCTTGAGCCAAGCCTGGAAGTTGCCGGGGCTGGTTTCGACCACGGCGCACGGCTCGAAGCCTTCGACTGGGAGGCTGGCGAGGGCAGCTAGGCTGAGGTCGTCCAGCAGGGTAAAGTTGCGTTCGCCGGATGGCCGGAAGTAAATATGCGCTCCGTTTGCATTGCGGTACTTGAGATAGCTAAGACGGGCAATGCACTGCGTGGTGGTGAGTGCATCCATGCGGGGGAACATGCCACGGTCTGTGAGGATGCCGATATCGTAGATGGGCGCATCGACGGCGGCGAGGGTTCTACGTATAGCTTGCTCTGTTCGGTCCATACCTGCCACCTCCGCGTGAAAAGTGGGTGGGGGCAATGACGCCCCCACCTGGGTTAGGCTGCAATCTGCTTTTTAGCTGCCGCTGTCTTTTTCGGCTTTGGATTGGGTTTGCTGGAAGCAATGGGCGTCGGCTTCTTTGCCTTGCCGCTGCTCTTCTTCTTGGGCTGGGGTAGAGCGAATACGGCCTCGGCTTCGGTAAGGAAGTCGAACTCGTTCTCGCGCGGGATGGCGACGTGACCGGAGAGGGCAAGGCGAAGCGCAAAGCGCGTCAGCTTGTCGTCGGTGGTGCTGTCGATGGTGGACAGCAGAACCTCCTCGGCGCTGCGCTGTTCGTTCTCGTCGGCAATGTCCTCGGCTAGATCGTCGGCGAAGGTGTAAGGATCAAGGTTCACGATGGCCCGGAGCAAGACGCGGAGTTGGGCGGCGGTGAAGGTGTCCGGGGCGTTCTCAAGGATGCACTCGAAGGTTGCC
>CAXTGN010000021.1:0-23216 GCA_964243455.1 uncultured Acidobacteriaceae bacterium | reverse complement strand
ATGTGGGGATTATTCAACGCCCACTTCTGGGGACAGTCCAAGGCCCGTTGACAGCGAGTTCAGGTTCTCCACCAGCGAGCTGCTGCGCGGCGTATCGGCCATAGCCCGGCTCACGGCGTCGAACAGGGTGTGGAACTTGCCCCCGATCCGTGCCCGCAACCGGTTCCACCTCTGCCAGTATGCGGACGAGGTGCTGGGCAGGCGGTGCAGCACGCAGGCGTCACGCACGAGGGGCTCGGCGATGGCGTGAGCGCGCGCAATGCCGGCCAGCTTGGCGTCGAGCACGCGGGCGAAGGCGAGCAGGTCGTCGCGCTGGTTCTGCAGCGCGACCCGCACCGGGCGAATGCGTCGGAGATCTCCGGGCTCGCGGGCGGCGAGCTCGGCGACGATGAAGTCAAACAGCTCCCGCCGCGTCGCCAGGTCCGGGCCGGCCAGGGCGAGCACGTCGTGGCGCAGCCACTGGGTGAGCGTTCGCACGTCGCGGGCCAGTCCGTTCGCCCGAGCCTCGCTCTGCCGGGCCAGCGCCAGTTGGGCGGCGAGCTCGTGGTCTGGACCACGCTGGCCGGTGCGGCCGATCCTGGCCTGCAGCGTCTGGCGCTGCGACGTGGCGCCCTGGGCCAGGCGCGCCAGCGTGTTGGCAAGCCCCTCGCATTGGTGCTGCAGGTGGAACACGTCGCCATGGCAGGGCGTGTCGCCCCAGGCCGCCCTCTGCCCGGCACGCAGGCCCTGTCCCGCATCGGCGATGGTGTAGTCGGGCCGTAACCCTTGCTCGGCGGCATTGAGCAGGTGCACACCCCAGGTGTCGGCATCACGGCGCTGCTCTGCCGCCAGGAGATAGCAATACGTCGACGCCGCATCGACGCCGGCCAGCACGGGCGTGGCACCCTGGAAGATCTCGTCATGCAAGCCCACCCGAATGCCGGACAGGTCCTGCTGTCGGTTGATGATGCCGGCCTGCCGCGTGGCCTCCTGGAGCACGTCGTGGACGCAGCCCACGCTGATCGACACGCCCAGCAGGTCGCGCAGGAACTCCACCACGCCGCGATACGATCTGCGGCAGATCAGCGTCAGCCCGACGATCACCTGGCGCAGCCAGGCCTTGGTCACCGCCAACTCGAACAGCACCTCGCTGTCCGGCACGGCAGGCGAGAAGGCATTAGCCAACGCAGCACGGGCCTTGTGCGTTTGCTGGTAGACGAACTTGCGGCTGACCCCGTGCCGGGCAGCGAGGTCGCTGACCGTCTCCGATCGCGCCAGCGCCTGAATGGCCAGGTCCTTGCGGTCACTCCCGGGTAGTCGCGCCGCTGCGCCAGCACATCGATCCATCTCAAACCGCACCTGAAAACGTCAGGGTGCCATCATCCATCCTCGAAGCCTCAACGCAGCATCACGTGTGACCCAGATTTGAACCACGCCACCGATATGGCCTGTCAACTTGCGAAGCGCTACTCCGCTGTCGAGAGGCTAATCCAGAAGTAGGCACCCACTAACCACCAGTTTGGGACTGCGCCCAGCAGGCGAAGAGGTGTGGGCTGCTCACTTGGCCATTTGCCGGGCGTGTTGGTTCTCAAACTCCGCGGTTCGGGGGGCTCCCACGGGTGCGACCCCCAAAAGCCCCCGGTATCATCCATCCGCTGCGGCCTGCTCCGCCAGAAATCTTATGGCCTTGGACAACAACATCTCTTCCGGCGTGAAATCCTCGTTGAGGGTCTGTATGCCTCCTGCGGTTGGCTTACCCATTAGGCACTCAACAACACCGTCCACCGGGCGCTTGAAGTCGGGGTAATGCTGCTCCATCCCGTCGAGTGCCCATCTCTGGAGCTTGACGCCGTGGCTCTTATCATGGGCAGTACCGCTTTTGTTGATGGCTGCGATATTCTTGCCCTTAACTCTGAAGTGGAGGTGCTCCTCTCCGGTCGGGACGTGCGCCGTGTGAAACAGGATACTACGCCCTTTTCCGAGGTCAACCGACGGCTTCTCCTCGTTAAGGAGTAGACGGACAATGGCCTGCGCGACCACGTCGCTCTCCTCGAAGTGGTAGATCACCATCCGTTGGTGAAGTTTGAGATGGGTTTCGCCTGGCGCTGCCGGGTCAGAGAAGATGTCGTCGAGCTTGACCATGTGTAGGCTCCGTATGGGTAGCGACGGCATATGGTTGAAGCCGCGCTCCTAAACAATATCCACATGCCAGTTAAGACCGGAGCGGCCAGGTCGTTCCACTCGTCTTCCCTGAGACCGCCCCCGCCGGTAACTCCAAGAGACGACCGGGCAATTCTATTCCTGGGCATAACAAAAATATCCTGATGGAATATCTGCTTTCGAGAGGTTGCTCAGCGCACCTAAGTGACCGAGATGAGCGCGGAGCAGACCTTGATGCGACAAGCCCTCTACGACCCCGTTCCAGCACTTCGTCACAGGGGCACGTTCGCGGCCGCGACCTTGGGCATTGTGTCAGGCGACATCGGAGGAGCAGGCCACCAGCGACACAATGACCCATCCACCCGGTCGCCCACCTTCTTCCGTAAACCTCTCAACCACCTATGAAATCTTGCCGGAACAAGCCGCGAGGTGGATGGGTGCCAGGCGTCGCCTGCGGAGGGGTGCCCGATGTCGCCTGACAGGCATTGTTCCCCGCGGTGCCTGCAGCGTCCGGGCCAGGTAGGGCCGTAGTGATCGAGGGTCATTCAGCTTGGGGGTGACCTGCAGTCACTGCAGAGCCTGCTTCGGCGCGATCCAGAACCGCTCGGACCTGGGTTGCGGCCCAGGTGCCTCCGCGTGCGGTGCGCACGCCCCGCGCGTTCAGGATGCCGGCGATGCCGCGCAGGCTCGTGATGCCGCTGACCCTGATCTGCTGCACGACGGGCACAACGTTCTCGGCGAAGCGCCGTGCGCTCTCGGCCGTGCGCGCCGCTCCTGTCACGCCAGCCTCCGCTAGGTTAGTCGGGTTGCCCAGGACAGCGCCCTGCCGCTTGCGCGCGGCCAGCGCGGCCCGGGTGCGTTCGGAGATCATGCGCCGCTCCTTCTCGGCCAGAGCGGCATAGATGTGCAGCATGAACGGGTCTACGTCGACGCCTAGTTCGGCCACGACGAAGGCCACCCGCTGCGCCATCAGCCCGGCGATGAAGTGGACGTCGCGGCTCAGCCGGTCGAGTTTGGCGACCAGCACCTGGCCGCGGTGCCGCCGCGCGGCGGCGAGTGCGGCGGCAAGCTGAGGCCGGCGGTCCAGCGCGTCCGACCCCTTCCCGGTTTCCACCTCGGTGAACGCCTCAACCAGCTCCATGCCGTTCTGGGCGGCGAACTGGGCGCAGCGCTCCCGCTGGGCATCCAGTCCTAGCCCGGACCGGCCCTGCCGTTCGGTGCTGACGCGGTAGTAGGCGACTACGGGCTGCATACGGCGGCCAGGATGGCCCTGTTTGGTCCCTTGTAGCAAGAGGCCAAACGGTGGTTAGCGAGCACAATGCCGCTAAGGCGGGGTGTCAGTTTTCAAAGTCGGCTTCAGCTATGCGTCGAGGCGGGCTTCAGCGTCGGCGGGTCCAGCAGCCGTCGTTGGTCGCACCGGTTTCGGACCTGACCGGGCGGAGGCTGCGTCCAGCATGGCCCGTATCCGGGCGACGAGGGCATCAAGCGAGAACGGCTTGCCCATCACGTCCATGCCGGGTGCGAGCTGGCCTTGCAGCGCGGTGCCGGCATAGCCCGTGATGAACAGCGTCGGCAGGCCCGGCAGGCGCTCGCGGGCAGCGTCGGCCACCTGCCGCCCGTTCATGCCGCTGGGCAGGCCCACGTCGGTGACAAGCAGATCCACTGGCAGGCCCGAGCGCAGCGCACGTAACGCGGTGGCGCCGTCCTCGGCTTCCAGCACCGCAAATCCGAGGTCACGCAAATGCTCGGCTGCAGTGGCGCGCACCTCTGCCTCGTCTTCGACCAGCAGCACCGTCTCGCCCGCGCCAACCTTCGACGTGTCCGCGTTCGGGGTTGTTGGCTCGTCCCCCGCGCTTGCGTGGTCCTGCCGAGGCAGGAGCACGTGCACTGTGGTGCCCCGACCTGGCGCGCTGTCGAGCCGCAGCACGCCGCCCGACTGCCGAACGAAGCCGTAAAGCTGGGACAGGCCCAGCCCTGTCCCTTGGCCAATCGGCTTGGTGGTGAAGAACGGCTCGAAGGCCCGCGCCCGTGTCGCCTCGTCCATGCCGGTGCCGGTGTCGGCAACCGCGATCTCGACGAAGTCGCCGGGTGTGGCGCTGTCATGGCCTGCCACGTCCGCCGCCAATAGGCCGGTGTTCAGCGTGGTGATGGTGAGGCCGCCGCCGTCCGGCATGGCGTCGCGGGCGTTGATGGCCAGGTTGAGCAGTGCGCTTTCCAGCTGGTTCGGGTCGCACAGCACCGGCCAGGTGCCATCGCGCATCCGCAACTCGACCGTGATGGACGGCCCGACCGTTTGGCGCAGCAGGTCCTCCATACCCAGGATCAGGTCGTCGGCAATGACCGGCTTGGGCTGTAGCGTTTGCCGCCGTGCGAAGGCCAGCAGCCTATTCGTCAGCGCCGCCGCACGCCCCACGGTGGTGCGTGCGCTGTCCACGAAACGGGCCACCTCTTCCACGCGGCCCTGCTCGACCCGGCGCTGTATCATCTCCAGGCTGCCGCCGATGGCTTGGAGCATGTTGTTGAAGTCGTGCGCTATGCCACCCGTGAGTTGGCCCACCGCCTCCATCTTCTGCGCCTGGTGCAGGGTTTCCTCCGTGGCCATGAGTTCGGCCGTGCGCTCCTCGACCTCGCGCGTCAGCTCCTCCTGGTGCTGCCCCACGACCTGGCGGGCGTGCTCGGCCTCGTCCACGTCGAGCACGACTGCCAGCGCGCCGGTGATCCGCCCCGCTCCGTCGCGCAGCGGGATGCTGCTCAGCCTGACCCAGGCCTTGGTGCCGTCGCCACGGCGATAGCGGGCCAGGTCCCCCTCAACGACCTCACCGTTCAGGCCGCGGGCGAGCGGATACTCCTCCGGCGCGTAGGGCCGGCCATCGGAGTGCCGGGCACCCCACTCCCCGTAGGCACGCACGCCCGGCGACGGCATCGTCGGGTGGCGCAGGATGCGCTCCAGCGCCGGGTTGCCGTATATGATGCGGCCCTCGCGGTCGGCGATGCCGATGCCGACCGGCATTTGGTGCAGCACGCTGCGGAACTGCGCCTCGCTCGCGCGGAGCGAGTCCTCCGCCAGCGTCGCCTCGGTGACGTCACTGCCCTCGACGAAGATGCCGCTGACCGCGCCCGCCGCGTCACGGACGGGCTGAAAGACGAAGTCCACGAAGCGCCGGTCGGGGGTGCCGTCCGGATCGGACGCAAACGTAACCGGCGCACGCCGGGCGGTGGAGGTCTCTCCGGTCGCATAAACCTGGTCCAGCAGCTCGAAGAAGCCCTGTCCCTTGATCTCCGGCAGGGCTTCTCGCACCGGCTTGCCCACCACCTCACGACCGACGAGGGAGACATACGCGGCGTTTGTCAGCTCGAAGACGTGGTCGGGTCCGCGCAGCAGGGCGATGAAACCGGGTGCCTGCTCGAAGAACCCCCGAAGCCGCTCGGCCTCGTCGGCCTTCGCCTGCTCCACCTGCACCTCTGTGGTCACGTCGCGGCAGATCACCAGCACGCCGCCGACGCCGGTCGCTGCGGCCTCGTCATCGATCGGCGAGTAGCCGTACGTCCACCAGACGTCCTCGCGCACGTCGCCGCGGGTGATGGGAATGAGCTGCCGCTCGTGCCAGGTCGCGCCCTGCCCTGCCATGACGAACTCGATCTGCGGGCCGATGGCGTCCCAGATCTCCGCCCAGACCTCTCGCCCCGGACGTCCGAGCGCCGAGGGATGGCGATCCGGCCCGATCAGGGCGCAGTAGGCGTCGTTGTAGAAGCAGGTAAGCGCTTTGCCCCACCAGATGAACATCGGGTGCTGGGAGGTGAGCACCAGGCGCACGATGGTCTTGAGCGGCTGCGGCCACGTTTCCGGCGGCCCGACTGGCGTCTCCGCCCAATCGTGAGTGCGCATGAGCGCGCCCATCTCGCCGCCACCGGCGAGAAAGCCGGGGCCTGCGGCGCGCACCAGCATGTCATGCATGCTCGGCAGCCTTGCCCTGGTTTGGGATTGGCTGAGTCAAACCGGACAAGGCTGGCGCGATCAGCCCCTTGCGGCCAAGCAGCCTCTCCCCGTCCGGCCGAAGTGCGCCCTTGGGATCCACGTGGCGATAGAGCGTCTGCCGGCTGACGCCCAGCTCGATGCACAATTCGCCAACCTTGGTGCCGGGCTGGCCCATGGCGGTCTGGGCCAGGCGCAGCTTGGCAGGCGTCAACTTGAACGGCCGCTCGCCGTTGCGGCCCCGGGCGCGGGCAGAGGCCAGGCCGGCGCGGGTGCGCTCGACGATCAGCTCGCGCTCGAATTCGGCCAGGGCCGCGAAGATGCCGAACACCAACCGGCCGTTGGCGGTGGTGGTGTCCAGGTTGGCGCCCTGGCCCGCCAACACTTTAAGGCCCACGCCGCGGCCAGTCAGGTTGTGGACGAGGTTGACTAGGTGGCGGAGGTCGCGGCCGAGCCGGTCCAGCTTCCAGGCGACCAGCGTGTCGCCGTTGCGTAGGGCCTTGAGGCACGCTTCCAGCCCTGGCCGGTCGTCGCGCTTGCCGGAAGCGTGGTCCTCGTACAGCCGGTCGGCCGGGATGCCGGCGCCGAGCAGGGCGTCGCGCTGCAGATTTAGCACCTGGAAGCCGTCCGCCTTGGACACCCGCATGTAGCCGATCAGCACGGAGGTTCTTTGCTCCATAAACGGACGAATAGGCGAGGGCCTGCCAACCCCGGTCATCACCCGCTTACGGTGTCACGTAACCGGTGTCATCGTCTATGTTCCTCTAACCACTCGCATGTTAGAATTTGTGATGGGCACTATATGGGCCTACTTGCAACGGCCAGCAGCAGACTTTGACAAACCGCCGACTGCTGCGCGCCACTCTGACCAGCATTGCGGAAAAGTGTGAAAGGCCGGCCCTGCAATTTCAGCGGTCATCGCTGGAGACGACTTTGAGAAATGACAGCGGGACAAAGCGCAGTGCTCGGGCGGGCCTAATCAGCACGTAATGATCCGGTTTACCGCGTGCTCCGGACGGTTCGGTTGGCCGGAAGCAGACTGTCAGCAGTGGAATTTTCGGAAGCGAGAAGCCGACGTTTCCGATGCACCATCAGCTCTGCCGCTGTCGAACCGAGGCTACCCGTCCGACCACCGGTGGTTCTGCGTCGGGGACTACTCGGCCTACTTCCTGTCACACGCCTCGCATGCTCGGCGATCGTGCATCCCACGGCCACGTCTAGTTCCACGTCGGACTACCTGTCAACAAGCCACCGAACCGTCTTCTTCTGGCAATCGACCCACGTGGAGTCGCCGCCCTCGTCCTGCTAGGCTCCGGGGCAAAGCATGAGCAGGACCCGTCGATGAACGTCATGGCTCCCGAAGCCCGGCCCGAAGCCCAGATCGCCGTCGAGGCGTTCGACGTGGTGGTTGTGGGCGCCGGCATCTCCGGCATCGGCGCCGCCTACCATCTGCAGCAGCAATGCCCGGGCAAAAGCTTCGTCGTGCTGGAGGCGCAGGACGGGTTCGGCGGCACCTGGCGCACCCACCGCTATCCCGGCGTCCGCTCGGACAGCGACCTCTACACGTTCGGCTACCGCTTCAAGCCCTGGACCGGCGCGCCCATCGCGACCGCCGACAAGATCCAGGGCTACCTGGGCGAGGTCGTCACCGAGAACGGGTTGGAGGCCCATATCCGCTATGGCCATCACATCATGGCGGCGAGCTGGTCCACGGCGGACGCGCTGTGGACGATCGATGCGCTGACCGGCGGCCGTCCGGTCCGCTTCACCGCCCGCTTCCTGTACATGTGCCAGGGCTATTACCGCCACAGCGAGCCTTACACGCCGGACTGGCCCGGCATGTCGGACTTCAAGGGCCGCATCATCCATCCCCAGACCTGGCCCGAGGACCTGGACTATGTGGACAAGACCGTCGTGGTGATCGGCTCCGGCGCCACGGCCGCCACGCTGATCCCCGCCATGGCCGGCACGACCCGGCACATCACCATGCTGCAGCGCTCGCCCACCTTCTTCCGCACCGGCCGCAACGCCGTCGCCTTGGCCGACGAGCTGCGCGACCTGGACGTGGACGAGACCTGGATCCACGAGATCACGCGCCGCCGCATCATGCGCGACAGCGACACCTTCACCCGCCAAACCTTCGAGGACCCGGCAGCTGCCCGCCGAACGCTGCTGGACGCGGCCCGGGCGCATCTGGGTCCGGACTTCGACATCGACAGGCACTTCACCCCGACCTACCGGCCATGGCGGCAGCGCATCGCCTACATACCCGACGGCGACCTGTTCAAGGCGATCGCCGCCGGGTCAGCCTCGGTGGTGACGGACGGGATCGAGCGGTTTGACGCCACTGGCCTCCGGCTGGCGTCGGGCCAGCACCTGGATGCGGACATCATCGTCACCGCGACCGGCTTCCACCTGAGCGTGCTCGGCGACATCGCCTTCACGGTGGATGGCGTGCCACTGGACTTCGCCGACACGGTGACCTACCGCGGCATGATGTTCACCGGCGTGCCGAACCTGGCATGGGTGTTCGGCTATCTCCGTGCGGCATGGACGCTGCGGGCCGACTTGGTGGCCGACTTCGTTTGCCGTCTCATCAACCACATGGATGCGCGACAGGCCCGCATCGTCCGCGTTGCGCTACGCTCGGAGGATGAGGGCATGGAATTGCTGCCCTGGATTGACCCGGAGAACTTCAATCCCGGCTACCTGCAACGCGGGCTGCACCTCCTGCCCAAGTGCGGCAACAAGCCGGAGTGGGCGCATACCCAGGATCATTGGCTGGAGAAGGACGCACTGCCCGGCATCGATCTGGAGGACGCGGCCTTCCGCTATAGTTGAAGCAGGACGCGACACAACGTCTGTTTGTGGGCCGTTAACAGACCGGCCGCTATCGGGTGGGAGATAGCAAGAAGCAGACATACGCTGCCGATTGGTAGACGGCTGTTCCCGCCCCCAACCCGGACGGTGAGGCCCCATCAGCTCTTGGTGCAGAGAGGGGGCGGGGTAGGTGTGCAGTTGCTGGCCACGCCGACGCCGCGGCACAAGTGCCGGACCTGCTGCGCCAGCCAAAGGGCGCCATCGTCAGCCTCCTCGCGGAGGTGCTTATGACAGCGATCTCATCTACCAGGCCGCCGGTGCCTGTCAGCCTGAAAGATCACCGGACGTGGTGATCTCGCCCCGGAGCTCTGCGGTGCCGAGCACGGCTGATCCGGGTTGTCAGAGCCCACGCAACCGGCACATCCAGCTCATGGCCGAGCATGGCCGCATGGCATGGCAGCACCTGACCGGCTACGGCAGGCGCAACGTCGTTGAAGCGACGATGGCCAGGTATAAAGGTCCCATCGGCTTGAAGCTTCAAGCGCGCCACCATCAGGTCACGTCCGTGGACGCTACCCACCGTCACATTCAGGCTGGCAAGATCGCCCTCGCAGTCCAGGTGCTCAACCGCGTGATCCGCGAAGCCAAACGCTCATCGTTCGCTGTAGCTGATCAGAACGCAGCAGAGCTGATCTCACCGCAATCAAGTCCGTGTACCACAGCCCGCTGCAGGCAGTGCGCACCTTCTGCTCGACGCTCTCTTTCTAACACACCGCTGTCACCAGGAACGCATGATCTATATGCGGCGCTGCCAGGGTCCTCTAAGGAATGGCCGCTCCACCCTGGCTGAGTAGGAGGCCCTCATGGCTAAAACACCTGGTACGCCCAAGGCGAAAACGGGCGCCCCGGCGCAGTTCGACATGAACAGCCGCGAACGGAAAGGCGGCGGCAAGGGGGGCCGCGGTGGTCCGGGCCGCGGCCGTGACGAGAAGCGCCCGCCCAGCCGCATCATCAGCCTGCCACCCACATCCGTCGATCGGGGCGAGGGCTGGGTTATCCAGAAGCTCGGCAAGGTTGATCAGGCGTCCCACGCCGCCATGGGTGCAGAGTACCACCTGATTTTCGAGGGCCATGATCCGCTGGTGTTCGGCTATCTGAGCGCTGCCCGGGACCGCGCCAAGGAGCCACCACCGGAGACCGCAGAAGTTTCAGAGGTTGCGACCGATCCAGTTGAGGAAATGACCGCCCCGGAAGCACCAGCTGGGGAAGCGTAGGCAGGCGCTGCCCAGCTTGGCAAATTCTGGCCGATAGGCGTCATACAGTTTGACGGCCTGCAACCGGGCGGAGACGGGAGGCGGGCCGAGCGAGAACGACGCGCCATCCTACGGGCAGATGAACCCGGTTCCTCCAGGTGCGCGGAAGCACCCGACTGATTGCGGAATGAAATGCTTGGGTAGCCATAGGATGGCGCCCGGCGCGAAGATGGTGAATATGATGGTGACGAGGAACACAAGGTAAATCGGCATGCTCGCCCGTAAGGCGCTGGCGAAGCGGACGCCCACGAATTTCGACGCCATCAGCAATACCAACCCATAGGGCGGCGTGATCAGCCCGAAGGCGAGCGTCTCGATCAGCAGGACGCCCATGTGGACGGGGTTGATGTTGCCGCTCTCGGTCAGGCTGGCCACCACCGGCATGAAGATAATGATGGTGGGAATCGGCTCGATGAAGTCACCCACTACGGTGAACAGCAGCACCAGGCAGAGCATGATCAGGTGGGGGTCGGTACCCGCCACCTGGGTCAGCCAGTCCGACACCACGAGCGGTCCGCGCAGGTAGGCCAGCAGCCAGCCGAATGCCGCGGCGGCCGCAATGGTGATCAGCGGCAGCGAGTAGATCAGCCCAGCTTGGCAGAAATCACCCGGCAAGTGCCGCAGATGTCCGCGGTTCAGTGCCGGGATGACTACGGCGATGATCCATACTACCGCCACGACCCCCGCCTCGGTTGGGGTAAACCAACCCGTCAGGATGCCGCCCAGCAGGATGATGGGGATCATCAGCGGAAGCACCGCTCGGCCGCCGGCACGGCCGATTTCGAACAGGGTGGCACGGCGGCGCCGGATGCCGGCCGGGCCGAACACGTAGCAGTGCAGCATCAGGCCCAGCCCAATCATCAAGCCAGGTAGCATTCCCGCCAGGAACAGCCCCGCGATCGACACGTTGCCGACCGCGCCGTACACCACCGCAGTGATGGAGGGGGGCACCAGCACCGCGATCGTGGAGGCCGCCGCCACCAGCGCCGCGGTGAACGGCGCGGTGTAGCCGTCGCGCTGCATCGGCTGCGCCAGCGTTCGGCTGAGCACCGCCACGTCGGCGGTGGCCGAGCCGGACATGCCGGAGAAGAACATGCTGAACACCGCTACGACCTGGCCGAGCCCGCCACGGATGTGGCCCACCAGGGCCTGCGACAGGTCCGCGATCCGGATCACCACATTGGCCGACGTCATCAGCTCGCCCACCAGCAGGAAGAACGGCACGGCCAGCAATGCCTCAGAATCCACGCCGTTAAACATCTGCTGGATGATCGCCGGCAACGCCACGTCGGTGAACGCCGCTCCCGCCAGCACGCCCGCCATCAGTGCGAAGGCCACTGGCACCCCGGCATAGCCCAAACCCAGGAACAGCGCGATCATCACGCCGAGGATCGCCGCGTTGCTCACCGGTTCAGGCCGCGGCGGCGGGCTGCGTGTGTGGTGAGGCGGCCTCGAAACCGTTCCGGCAACCCTGCACCATGCCTTCCAACGCGAACAATGCGATTAGGGCGCCGGAGAGCGGGATGGCGGCGTACAGTGAGGCGATCGGCGTCATCGACGGCATGCGAAAGCTGGTGAAGCCGCCCAGGAAATTACGGTAGCCGAACACCACCATGCATAGCGCGACCGTCAAGATCACGCTGCGGATGATCATTTCGAGTAGCAGGCGGGGCGTGCCGCGCAACGCATCAGCCGCGGCCGTCAGGGTCAGGTGTTCGTTACGGCGCGTGGCGACGGCAGCGCCGGTGAAGATGCCATATATGAAGAAGGTGTTCGTGATTTCCTGCGCCGAGCGCAGCGGATGCCCGGCGAGGCGAGTGAGGATGTCGAGCAGCACCGTGGCACTGAAGCCGAACAGGGTCAGCCCGCAAAGCGCCATCAGCGCGCGCTCTAGCGGGTCGAGCACGCGCCAGGTCAGCCGAGGCGACGGGCTCACTCCTG
This sequence comes from uncultured Acidobacteriaceae bacterium, assembly GCA_964243455.1. Lineage (GTDB taxonomy): Bacteria > Acidobacteriota > Terriglobia > Terriglobales > Acidobacteriaceae > Granulicella. Next base: position 11,030 of record CAXTGN010000021.1, on the reverse strand, counting down.
CACGGCGCGGCTGAGGCGCAGTACCTCGACCGCGTGCGGCCCAAGCTTAGCGGCGATGGCATCTTCGATAGGGGCCGCAATCTTGACAAAGCCGCTGGTGTCGACCTCGACGAACTTGACGCCCAGCGCGGTCAGCCGGGCACGCGCCTTGTGCTCCAGCTCAATCGCGCGCGGCGGCTCGACCCGGGCGACCTCGTCGGCGGCGGCTTGCACCCAGTCCCTCTGTTCAACCGAAAGAGTTTGCCAGAGCTTGTCGCTGGCCCAGAGCACGTTGTCATTCGCCTCGTGGTTGGACATCGAGACGATGGGCGCCACCTCGTAGTGCTTGCTAGCCGCGTAGACGTCGAGACCGTTTTCTGCGAGCTGCACCACGCCCGTCTGCAGGGAGGTGTAGACGCTGCCGAATGGCATATGCACAGTCTGCGCGCCATAGGCGGCGAACAGCTCGTCCTCCGTCGCGGTTGCCTGCACTCGGACCTTGACGCCCTTGATGTCGTCCACGCCGTGGACCTCACGGCTGGCGCCGTAGAACTCGCGCAGGCCGAGTGTGCCGATGGCCAGCGCGTGGGCACCGGTGACAGTGTCGTCGAACATCTTGCGCACGGCCGCGACCAGTGCCGGGTCGCTGATCGACTTGATCAGGATGGCCTCGGTCGGGAACAGGTAGTGCAGCGACAACACCCCGGCTTCGGGAGAAAGGGTGGCGGAGTTGGCGGTGCTGACGAGGGTAAAGTCGATGTCGCCGCTTTTGACGAGCTGTAGCGCCTGCGGCTCGCTGCCGAGCTGGGCGGCGGGAAACTGGTCGACCACCATGGTGCCGTGGCTAAGCTCCGACAGCTTGGCCGCAAACACGTCAGCGGAGATACCGAAGCCTGTGGAATGCGGTTGCTCGTACGCGAAGCGGTAATGTTTGCTCTGTGCGGCTGCGGTCGTGGCCCATAGGGCCAAACCAACGACCATGCCTGCCGCTATTGCAGAGTGGCGCTTCATTCCAGTGTCCTCCGAACCGCGCTCTTCGGCCCGGCGTTGCCACTGAGTGAAACAGGAAGTTCAGCGGGTGAGAAGCGAATTGTGGTGAGGATGGCTGGCGCAAGTCTTGCCATCCGGTTTGGCATGTCCACTCCGGAGCACGTCTCCGACGCCGCTTGCCGTCCAAGATAAAGCGCGAAGCCGCCGGCTGGGTTCGTCCGCTTTGGAGCGCCTGGTCTACGACCTTGAACGTTCGAGATGGGCGCACAGCGGACGTTCAGCCTTGGCGCCGAGACGTGCTTTCCTAACCCTTGTCCCCAATGCGAGAGGGGGGGGGCGTTCGACGGCACCGCCCTATCCACGCCGCCCGGTTCCGCTTCTCGCTCTTGCCCCCCTCTGAATGCGGCACGCTGCTGGATCGTCCATCCAGGGGTTGAACACGGCGGCACCGCTGTGCTGCACGTCGCGGACGTTGCGCGTGACCAGGTAGAGGTCGTGCTCCAGGGCGGTGGCGGCGAGCAGGGTGTCGATCACCGGCGGCGTCTGGCCCGTCATGCGCTTGACGGCGCCGCTGACCGCGCCCCAGCGGCGGACCACGGCATCGCTGACCTGCAGCAGCCGGCCGGCGAAGCGGGCCTCCAGCGCTGCCAGCGCCGCCTCGATCCGGGGCCGGATGGCGCTGCCCTCGGGCAGGTTGTGCAGGCCCTTCTCGTATTCGCCGAGGGTCAGGATGCTGAGGTGGAGGCGCCGCTCATCCTGGGCCGCGGCCCAGGCGTGCACGCGCGCGGTACCGTGCGGGTTGGCCAGCTCGGCCACCACGTTGGTGTCCAGCAGCCAGCCGATCACGCGGCCCAGCCAGTCACAAGACGATGTCGCGGCCGAGGTCACGCTCGCGTTCGAGGTCCATGCCGCCAAGCTCCAGCCCCTGCAGGAAGGCCACCAGCGGCTGCTGCGGCGCCACGGGTGGCAGCAGGCGTGCCAGCTCCTCGACCGCGATCACCACGACGGCGTCCTGGCCGCGCACCGTCACGTGCTGGGGGCCTTCGGTGCGGGCGCGCCGCACGACCTCGCTGAACCGGGCCTTGGCCTCCTCCAGCCGCCATGCGGTGCCGGCTGCCTTGGGCGACCCTGGGGGCTGCTTTGCGGGATGCGACATGGCCGTTCTCCACCTGACTAGCTGACTAGATAGCAGGTTGCTGGCTGGCTTGCCACCGCCTTACACCGGCGCATGCGCCTTACGGTCACAGGTTCCTACCAGCGGGGAGCGAGCCCTCACCCAGAGGCAGGCGCCCCAGCGACATTGGCGCCCTCCGGGATGGCCCTCTAGCTCGGCCGGGCCAAAACCCTGGCAGGCCAGCTGAGTAGGGCCATCACTCGATGGCTTTGTGCTGGCCGGGCTGCTGCGTCATCCTCATCGGTGCCTGGGCTTTCGCCCCCATTTGCGCCGACCCTGCCCGCCTAGCTTCCGGCCAGCGCCGCGCGGATGGCCCGGAGGTCCACCAACGGCAGCCGGCCTGGCGCCGCGATGCGCTCGGGGCGTGGCGGGGTGGCTGAGCTGTCGAAGGTCGTGATGCGCGGGAAGGCCACCCGCGCCAGCACGCCGTCGCTGGGCGCCCAAACCCAGCCCTCGCCCTGTGCCAGCCGCGGCAGGGCGGCCAGGATGCGCCGGCCCTCGGCGCGGTCGGCCTGGCCCTCGATCCAGCGGCCCACGGCCTCCCTGTCCTGGCTTGAGGTGAGCTTCATCGACACCAGGATGTCGGCCTGGCTCAGCACGTCTTTGTGCAGCACCGCTGGGCGTTGGCTGATTAGCCACGGCACGAAGCCCCGCACCCGCCCGCGCCGTACGATCTCCTCGATCCTGTTCAGGAGATTTTGGCCACCCGGCTGCGCCCGCTGCGGTGCCCACAGGTCGGCCTCGTCCAGCACCAGGTGCAGCGGCTCCCGGTTGGCCTCGTAGAGCGCCTCCGCGAAGGCCGTCATGAACCCCCGCCGGGCGGCGGCGCTGCCCAGGTCGGAGACGTCCACCACGCAGGCCATCTGGTGCGTGCCGACCAGCCGGCCGAGGGCGCCGCCGCTGCCCTCCTCCAGCGCCACGTCGGCGTGCCGGCCGCCGAACACCACGACAGGGTAGCTGGACGGCGCTCCGTCCGGCCCGGCGCGCAGGCCCCACCACACCCCGAGCGGATCGACGATGCAGACGCGGGCGCCCCCCCCCTCCATCAGGCGCTCGACCAGGCCCTTGGCGGCGTAGGTCTTGCCCGACCCGGAGGTGCCCACGATGGTCAGGCGCTCGTCGAGTGCCGCGACGGGCAGCACGCCCGCGATCCGCTCGCCGGGATGGTCATCCCCGCCCCCCGTGCCGCCTGCCGCCGCTGTCTCTACCCCTGCCCCTACCCGGTGGGCCGCCAGCAGCCGGCTGACTGTTGGCGCGCTCACCCGGTGCAGCCGAGCCATCTGCGCCCCGGTGCGCCGCCCGGAGAGGACCTCCTCGGCGATCGTTGCCCTCTGCTGCCCGGTCAGCTTCGGGCGCCGTCCACCCTTGCGCCCTTGGGCGCGCGCCGCCGCAAGGCCGGTGTTGATCCGCGCGCATGCCGTGTCACGGTCGAGCTCGGCCAGGCTGCCGATCACCCCGACTGCGGCTCGGCCTTCCGGCGTTGTGGTGTCGATCCCCTCCTTGAGGCTGCGCAGTCCCGCGCCCGCCACGACGATCCGCCCCGCCCAGCGCACCACCTCGGGCAGGGACCGGCCCAGGCCGTCCAACTGCGACACGACGACCACGTCGCCTTGCCCGTCGAGCAGTTGGGCCAGCCCGGGCTGGCCCATCTGGCTGCCCGCGGTACCGTCCTCAACGACCTGCTCGCATCCGGCGTCCTGCAGCGCCTGACGCTGGGCAGCCAGGGTGTCTGCGTCGGCCGCCCTGGCCAGGAGATAGCCGATCAGCACGGGGACAGCCCGGCCGGTGCCACCGACGTTCGGGCGGCACCGGCATCCGTGGCGGAACGCGCTGCCGCGGGTGCGGAGAGCCTGCCGCGTGCGGCTGCAGCCTCAAGATGCTGGCCCCCTAGGCGGAGAAGCTGGGCCAGGCCGGCAGGTCCACGCTCATCGTCCCGACACCTTGGACGGTCTTGGAACGCCTGCACTGCACCTCCGCAAGATGGTTTCGCAACCTATCAATACTGGTAACGATAGCAATGGTGTTACCGTTTCGCAAACAGCTTGCGTAATAGGTGAATTGAGACCAGTTGTGAAAGGGTAAGCTGGGGGGCGAAGAAGCGCCGGCACCCTGCCCTGGACGGGGCAGGCTGCAACCCACCCTGGCCTTCTCCCCTGCCCCGCCGCCCCCGGCCCCCACTTTGTCCGGTAAGATGGATTCTCGGACAGAACGGGACGGGGTAACATCACGCGCATGAGAGCAATCCAGCGCCGCCATTAGAACCGCACGCAGGCACCCCGGTGAGCACCGAACCCGTGCCCGCCCCGGAGCCGGTTGCCCTCCCCGCCCCTTCCGGCCTCGGGCGCGCGGAGGTCGAGGCCGCCAAGGCCTACGCCGCCGCCGCCTCCCGCGCCTCAGGAACCCGGCGCGCCTATGCCGCGGACTGGCGGGGCTTCCTGGCCTGGTGCGGCGAGCGCAGCGCTGACCCGCTACCGGCCGACCCGCGCACGGCAGCGAGCGACTAGGTCGCCAAAGCTGCCTTCTCGTGCTTGGCCGCAAGCTTGGCCGTCTTCTCGCCCATCTGACTGGTCATCTCGTCAGCGCCGTAGATGTCGGAAACGATGCCCTTGAGCTTCGTCACGTGGTCCTTCATCCCCAGCGCCTGGGCGATCGCCGCTGCTGACCCGAAACCAGTGATGCCGTAGTGGCACATGCGCTGATACTGCCCGATGATGACGATGTCCCTGAGCTCGCCATCCTCCGGAGCTTCCTCCACGCCATGTTTCAGCGCCTCGCGGCACAGGCCTTCCATGCCCTTGCAATGTTCCTTCTCGACCCCGGCACCTGCATCAGACAGCAAGCCCTTGAGGGTCTCGTTGTGCTTCGCGATGCCGGTCAGGGACTCGGTGAGGTGGCTCTTCAGCTTCGGGTCGTGCACGCCCTCTGTCAGACGGGGGAGCACTTTGATCATCTGATCGTTTGCTGACCAGAGGTCCTTGATCTCGTCGGTGTAGACTTCCTTGAGGCTGGTCGGAGTCGGCATCGATCTATCCTTCTTATGTCCGGGAACTGAACGCGAGACGGCTCCGAAAGACGCCAAGAGATCCACGCCATGCCTGGAAAGGGGAGTGCACGAAGCGTGATTCCTGGACAGAACGGGACGGGGTAGGGTCACCCGCATGAGAGCACTCCCCCGCTGCCCCCAGCACCGCCCCAGGACACCCCGGTGAGCACCGAGCTCGTGCCCGCCCCGGAGCCGGCCGCCCTCCCCGCCCCTTCCGCCCTCGGGCGCGCCGAGGTCGAGGCCGCCAAGGCCTACGCCGCGGCCTCCCGCGCCCCGGGGACCCGGCGCGCCTATGCCGCGGACTGGCGGGGCTTCCTGGCCTGGTGCGGCGAGCGCGGCGCTGACCCGCTGCCGGCCGACCCCCGTTTGGTCGCGGTGTTCCTCGCCGCCGAGGCCGCGCGTGGCTGTGCGCCGGCCACCGTCGGCCGGCGTCTCGCCGCCATCGGCTACGCCCACCTGCAGCATGACCTGCCGCCGCCGCAGCACGCCGCCGGCGCCGCGGCGCTGCTCGAGGTGATGGCCGGCATCCGCCGCAGCCATGGCCGGCCGCCGCAGCGCAAGCAGGCCGCCGACGCCGACGTGCTACGCGACCTCTTGCGCGCCACCGAAGGCGAGGATCTTCGGAGCGTGCGTGACCGCGCCCTGCTCGCCATCGGCATGGCCGGCGCCTTCCGCCGCTCCGAGCTCGTGGCGCTGCGGCTGGACCAGATCACCCGCGAGCCGCGCGGCCTGCGCGTGCGCTTCGGCCAGACCAAGGCCGACCAGGAGGGCCGCGGCGAGGAGATCGCCATCCCCGAGGGCCGGCGCATCCGGCCCGTGCACCTCCTGGAGGCCTGGCTGGCCCAGGGCGGCATCACCGGGGGCGCCGTGTTCCGTCGGCTCAAGGGCGGCCTGGCCACCCCCGATCCCATGAGCGACCGCGCCGTCGCCCGCGTGGTGCAGGCGCGCGCCGCCGCGGCCGGCTACGACCCCGGGCGCTTCGCCGGGCACTCGCTGCGCGCGGGCTTCATCACCGCTGGCGCCCGGGCCGGCGCGGGCGTGTTCAAGCTCAAGGAGGTCAGCCGGCACCGGAGCACCGACGTGCTCGCCGCCTACGTCCGCGACGCCCACATCTTCGAGGATCACGCCGGGGAAAGCTTCCTGTGAAAGTCGGCGATGCAGCTTTGCTGCAGCCCGTTGCGGTAGACAAAGTTGCGAGCCGCCCACGTCTTCTGGAAAGTGGCGCACTACCGTGTTACATACAATCGTCCACAGATGGAGGTTGGCATGGCGTCGGCTATCACGATGCGTGAGCTGCAGAAGATATCCGCAAGCAGCATATCCTCCCTGCCCCACACCGTGCCGATTCGGAACGGGCAGAAGACGGTCGGCTTTTTGGTACCGTTGAGGAAGGCTCCCGTAGACCTGGTGGAACGAGCCGTCCGGCTGATCGAGGAGGAACGTGCGGCGCGAACGCCCGAGGACGAGGCCGGCATCACGGACGCCTTGCGAGAGATCGGCGCGGAATGAATGGCCGACAACCGTCGGACACGCTCGTCGTTGACACTAACATTCTGGTCACTGCAATCATGGGGCGGGTCGGCCCGGAAACCCTCATGCGGGTTGGGACGTCGCGTGTCCTGCTGACGACGCCGGGAACGCAGCGGGAAGCAAGGCGCGTCCTGACGGACCCGCGCTTCAAGCGCCCTGCGACGGACGCAGTCGCGGAGGCGACATTCGCGATCGCAAGCGTGCAACCGGCCGAGTACTTCGAGGATCTCCTGCAGGACGCGGCCCGGTGCCTGGCGGAGGCGGTCGCGTCCGCCAACGGTAGCACGGCCGACGACCACGTGCTGGCACTTGCCTGGGCGGCGGGCGCCGACATCTGGAGCCACGACCGGGACTTTGGGGGAACGGGCTGGCCCAGTTGGTCCACGCGCAATCTCAGGCGAGCCCTCGACCTGTGATCGCCGACGCCAGCCGGTTCAGGCGCGCCACGGCCTGCTGATCCACGTCCGCCAGTTCCAGTATCAGCCGCAGTCCCACCAGCATGCGGCGTTCTCCGCCCAGCGCCAGCCCGAGGCAGAGGTGTAGCCCGCACAACCGCTCCGTCCGGCGTGCAGCGGCTGATGCGATACCGGATAAGCGCTCGGAAAGGATCTGCCGTGAACAGACCAGCGTGGAGCATCGGAACCACCGTGCTCGGGTATACAGCGCGACCGTGCGACCCCGCCAGGGCAGGTGGCCAAACTAGCACTCGCAACGGCTGTGAACGCTGTGGGACAGGATGCCGCAACCCGGGACAGTTGCCGCGGGTGGACCGTGGCTCGGCGACGATGGTGACGAGGTCAGGGGTGGACAGGACCCGCACAACGGCCAGGCCATGCGGGATCGAAGGCAATAACGTTTGGACAAGATCGGCTTTCAACACAGGAAGGATGTTCATCCCATGTGCTCACCCAACCTCGAAACGGCGACCATCTGCCCGAGAAACATGGGTGAACCAATATTCAGTTAGCCGTCACAGGCGCCACATAGCGCATCGGACGGCACGTGAAACGCCTGAGTTGTCCTGACGGCCGTCGCGACCTCGCAGCGGAAGAACCCCCTTGTCCTTCCGAGACCAGGCCAGCCGGCTATGCGCCAAGCGCTCGATCGCCTCCAACTCCGCCTTACAGGCTTGGGCGACTATGAATGGCATGGACGCCTGTGTCGGCTGACGGCCGCCGAGCGCGCACCTCGGGGTAGACCTCAGTTCGGTCGAGCTTCACCCACTCCAGCATACAAACTCTTTGGCACGTAAACGCAGCTTTTCGTTACAATATAGCACCATCATGCAGACACTGTGTCACGCTGCCCGGTGCCTTGAGGCATTGCGCTGGACTGCTGTGTAAACACGCCAGCGTGCCAGCGTGGTTACCTGTTCGCGTGTGAACTCGACGCCACGCTAACACAAAATCGCGCCATCTTGACGCCGCGCCAGCACGATTTTTTGCTTGCGTGCTTGCACACCATCGTGGTGCTGTGCCACCGTGTTCGCACGACGGCATAAGGGCGTGGCGGCATGCAAACAATTGCAGTGATCAGTCAAAAGGGTGGAGCCGGCAAGACAACGATGAGCCTCCACCTCGCAGTAGCGGCCCAAGCGGCGGGGTTCAGTACAGTCCTGCTCGACATGGATCCACAGGGTACGGCCGAGGCTTGGTCGGAGTGGCGCAAGGAAGCGCCGCCAGTTGTAATCCCGGCCAAGACGGCTAGTCTCGCGCGGACCCTCGAGAAGGTGGAAGGCTACGGCGCGGACTTGGTCGTGATTGACACGCCGCCGCTGGCCGACGCTGAGGCCCGTTCGGCCGCAAAGATCTCGGACCTAGTGCTGGTCCCCTGCCGCCCAAACGCATTCGACCTCCACTCGATCAAGACCACGGCCGACCTGATCCGCTTTGCGGGCAAACCGGCCTTCGTTGTTTTCAACGCCGGGCCGGTCGCTGCTGCCCGACTCTATGCCGAGACGACCGAGATCGTAACCGAACTGGGGCTGAAGGTTGCGCCGATCCGGCTGTCCGAACGCGCCACCTTTCGCCACTCAACCGGCAGCGGACAGGCAGCGCAGGAAGCCGAGCCAAACAGCAAGGGCGCTGCCGAAATCAAGGCTCTCTGGATGTGGGCGTGCCAGCAGGTCGGCATGGCAGCGCGTGAGCGTGCGAACACAGCTACAGGAGCGGCGGCATGAATGGGCGTCTGGCGGGGCTGAAGGACGAGCTGAAAGCCCGACGGGAGCCATCCCCGCGCGCGAACCCTGAAGCTGCCCCGTCGGCATCAAAGCCTGCCACGGGCGGCAGTACGCGCGCGAAGGCCAGGGTCGGAAAGCGCGCCCTGGTCGGCTATTTTAGCCCGGAGTTGAGCCGCACCCTGAACGTCATGGCGACCGAGCGCGACACGACGCTGCAAGCCATCCTCGGCGAGGCAATCGACTTGTGGCTCCGCGAACAGGGCAAACATCCGTTCGGAGAGCGATAACTGTTTCCGGGGCGCGAGTAGACTCCACACACTGCGTTCATGGCGGCGACTCGACCAGGGAGAGACGTCTAGACGCCCCGGTAGCCAAGGCCTCTATCCACAGCTGTCCCATGGAGTCTGGTCGCGCCCTATTGTGGAGTCTGGTCGCGCAAACCTGCCTTTTCCCGTGGAGTCTAGTCGCACAGACTAATAGTAGACTCAAAATGCTTTCAATTAGTCTGCGCGAGTAGACTCCAACTTGCCCGATGCAGGGTGGAGCGATCATGACTAACGCTATGGCAACCATTCACCGTCTGATCGTCGACAAAGGCGTTTAGGAAGCCCGGAAGCTGGCCACCACCCGCCATGAGCGGCAAGTGGTGGAAGCGGCCTACCAAGTCATGAGCGAAGAGGCTGACAAGCTCGGCTTTACCTACAGCGGCTTTGCGCTAACCTGCTTGCCTCACAAGCCTCAATCGGAGCCCGTCTGGCGCCGGGAAGGGCACAATCTGACCATGCTGCTGCAAGCCGGTGTCAACCGCCAAGGCGAGACACTGGGCGTGCCTCACGGTAGCTATGCTCGTTTTATTCTGCTGTTCCTACAGAGCCAAGCCGTGAAGACTCAAAGTCGGGATATCGAGCTAGGCCGGTCAATGCGGGTGTGGCTCGGCAACATGGGCCTGTCGATTGGCGGCATGACCTACAAAATGGTCACAGAGCAGGCACGCCGGATCTCTGGCTGCACCCTGACCTTCTACACCTCACGCGACAACAAAGAGCTGATGCGCCGTGGCGGCTTTGTCGATGGTAGCATCACAATGGCCGACGTCGCGTCCGAGCAGCCAAGCCTATGGCAGGAGCGGGTGCTGCTGAACGATGAGTTCTATTGTGCGCTCCGAGACCATCCCGTACCACTTAGCGAGACGGCGCTGAGGGCCATCGGGCCGCGCAGCATGGTGATCGACATCTATATCTGGCTGGCTTATCGGCTGCACGCTCTGAAAGGCGACGTCGACGTGACCTGGCTATCCCTCTACTCACAGTTTGGAGCGGGTTATGGACGACTCCGAGATTTCCGAGCGAGCTTCATCAGCGGTCTTGAACTCGCCTGCGCCGTTTACCCCGAGGCGTCCGTAAGCGTAGACGAGAAAGGTATTATCCTGCGTCCTTCACGGCCGGCCGTGGCGAAGCTGCCCTGAACTCGTGGAGTTTGGTCGCGCTATGGAGCGGCCGAAAGCCCTAGATTTGAGTCATGTTATGAAACGGGCATCGACTTTGGCCACCTGAGTCGCTGACGGCAAGGTGGACACGTTGATTGCCGAACAAGTAGGCGGACACTCACCCTGGCCAGGCTGCCCCTTCACCGCTTGACGGAGCATCTCACAGACCGTCAAACGCTCATTTGGATCTATAAAAGGTGAGATTGCAGTATGTGTGGGTCGAGCTCGCTGAGCTGCCAGGTGTAGGCTCATACCTTCAATCGAGAGCAGCACGATGGCGCCCAAACCCAAGAAGACGTCGCCAACGTGGAGTGACGTGAAAAGAAAGATGGCCGAGTTCGACCGCGCGGGCCTGCTTGGAACGATCCAGGATCTATACGCCGCCAGCAAGGACACCCAAGCGTTCCTGCATGCCCGCTTCGGCCTTGGCCCTAATGTCCTCGATCCCTACAAGGCCACTATCGCCCGCTCGCTGTGGCCTGACCTCACCAGAAATCAACTGCCATCTGTGGCAGCGGCCAAGAAGGCGATTGCGGACTACAAGAAGGTTATCGGTCAGCCCGACGGACTGGCGGAGCTGATGGTGTTCTACTGCGGTAAGCGTCTGGTGATGGCCGCCTTGTTGGCCTGGGGCTGATTTGGTCTGCTT
>CAXTGN010000020.1:0-24311 GCA_964243455.1 uncultured Acidobacteriaceae bacterium | reverse complement strand
CTGGCACCCGGCCCTGCCAGGTTCGATCCCGCTGCACCAAAATGGCGGAAGAGCCGCATTCCGATCCAAACCAGCCACCTGTTCCGAACGAAGCCAGCCGGGCATTCCGATGATCCCAGCCGGGTGGACGGCGCTGTTTGCGAGCGGATGAAGTTGGCCTATGGGGCGGCAGTCCCGTCAAGCCTGGCCTTGTCGGCACGCAGCTTGCGCATGCTTTCTCCTTTCAGGTCGAGGCGGTGGGCGCCGTGCACAAGCCTGTCCAGTACGGCATCGGCGATCGTGGGATTGCCGATGTGCTCATGCCAGAATTCCACGGGGACTTGGCTAGTGACGATGGTCGACGCACGGTCGTGCCGGTCGTCGATGATCTCCATCAGGTCGCGCCGCTGCTCGGCAGTGAGCGGCGTCATCGCCCAGTCGTCCAGGATCAGCAGCTGCACCCGTGCCAGGCTCTTCAGCATGCGGGCATACCGCCCGTCGCCGCGGGCCAAGCCGAGCCCCTCCAACAGCCGTGGCACGCGCTGGTAGAGCACGGACCGGTTGTCACGGCAGGCGCGGTGGCCCAGCGCGCAGGATAGCCAAGTTTTGCCGGTCCCGGTCGGACCGGTGACGAGCAAATCCTGGTGGCGCTCGATCCACTCGCCGCCCGTGAGGCGTTGAAACAGGGCGCGGTCCAGCCCGCGGCCGGTGCGGTGGTCGATGTCCTCCGGCGTCGCCTGCTGGCGTAGGCCGGCAAACCGCAGCCGGGCGGCCAGGCGCTTGGTGTCGCGCTCCAAGGCCTCGCGGTCCACCAGCATCGCCAGCCGGTCCTCGAAGCCGAGGTCTATGTTGTCCGGCTGTCGCCGTTGCTCTTCCAAGGCGCGGGCCATGCCGGCGAGGCCCAACTCGCGCAGGCGGTCCGTGGTGGGGTGGGTCAGCATGGTGTCGTCCTCCTCAATGGTAGTAGCCGCTGCCGCGGATGTTGCCGTGCTGGACCGGCAGTTCGTCGGGCACGGGGTCGGAGCGATGGGCCTGGTCGAGGCCATGGCGCAGGATGGACAGCACCGAGCCGTATGAGCTGGCGCCGATGCCCATGCCGCGCTGGCAGGCCGCCTCCAGCCGCTCGGGGCCGTAGGTGCGCGCCAGGCGCAGGATCCCCAGGCAGGCCCGGAAGCCCTGCTCGGGATGCGGCTTGGCGGTCAGGATGCGCTCGACCAGGGCGATGGTGGCCGGGCCGACCGCCGCGGCCTCGCGCAGCAGCCGCGTGGGCGTCCACTCGGCGTAGCGGCGGTGCGCGCTCGGCATGTGGTCGGGCGTCGTCGTGTGCCGGTGCTGGCGGGGGTTGCGGAGATGGCTGGCCACCCGCGTGCCGCCGTGGAACAGCTCGATGGTTTGGTCGGTGATGCGCGCCTCGATCACCTCCCGCACCAGGCGGTAGGGCACGGAGTAGAAGTGCCCGTGCACCTCGACGTGGTAGTCCAGCCCCGCCCGGCAGCGCTTCCACTCGGAGTAGGCATACGGCTCGGACGGCAGCGCCAGCAGCGCCGACCGCTCCACCGCCTCGAACAGCGCCCGGCGGCTCGTGCCGAGGTGGCGCATCGTCCGGTCGTTCAAGTCCACGCTCAGCGCGCGGATCGCCGCGTTGAGCTCGGCCAGGGAGAAGAACCGCCGGTTGCGCAGCCGCGCCAGGATCCACCGCTGCACCACCTGCACGGCCACCTCGACCTTGGCCTTGTCGCGCGGACGCCGCACCCGGCCAGGCAGCACCGCCGTGCCGTAGTGGCTGGCCATGTCCTGGTAGGTCCGGCTGATGCCCGGCTCGTAGCGACACGTCGCGGTCACGCCGGACTTCAGGTTGTCGCACACGGTCTGCCGCGCCACGCCGCCAAAGAAGGCAAAGGCGCCGACATGGCAGCCGATCCAGTCCGGCAAGCTCTGCGTCCAGCGGGCCTCGGCGTAGGTCAGGTTGGACGCCCCCAGGGCCGCGACGAAGACCTGCGCCGCCCGGACCTCGCCGCTGGCGGCGTCGATCACATCCACCGTCTGCCCGGCATAGTCGACAAACAGCCGCTCGCCGGCCGGGTGGGTCTGGCGCGTCAAACCAAGGGGTTTGCCGGACATGGTCGGCGACAATCTACCCCGCCACGCCGCGTGCAGGTCGCAGAACCGGCTGTAGCCATACCCCTCCGGCTGCCCCGCCCTGTACTCCTCCCACACCAACTGCAGGGTCACGCCGGGACGGCGCAGCTCGGCATGCAGCCGCGGCCAGTCCGGCTGCGGACGCGACGGCTCGGCCGCAAACGGCGGGCTGAACAGCTTGCGCTCCAGCGCCGCGTCGTCCACCTCAGCCGGCACCGGCCAGGTGATCCCCACCACGCCGGCACGGCGCAGATACTCGGCCACCGTGTAGCGGCTGACGCCGACCATGGCGGCGATCTGGTGGCCGCTGTGGCCGCAGACGTGTTTGAGGCGAAGCACTTCTCGAACCTGACGCATCGGCAGTCTCTGGCCTGGCATGGCGCTCCCCGGGGTTGCCCGGAGAGACCTTGCTCTCGGTGAACGACTGCTCGCCAACCGCGCCGAACCCCCTACTCAGGGGTGGCTGGGTTGCCTCGGAATGGGTGGCTGGCTTCGCTCGGAATCACCGGCTGGCTTGCGTCGGAATGCCCGGCTGGGATCCGTCGGAATATGCACCCGCAGCCGCCAGCCGGGCAAGCTGCCAGCGCCATGGCCGACAGCCGCCATCACCGGCCCGAGGCGCTCGGCGCTACCGCGCACCAGAGCACGCAGGACGCCAGGCTCGGTGTGGTTGACCTTATCATACAAGGAGGCCAGCGACACCGGCAGGCTCGGCATCTGACGCGCCGCGGCGTGCAAGGACGGGCGCAGACCTAGCGACACGAGCGTGGTCAGCTCCACAACCGTCGAGAACAGCAACTCGCGCGAATACTGCTGCTGGCGGTGCGCCTCGAACACCTCGTCCACCCAGCCCGCCGGCAACGCATGCTCCAGCGCCAGGCGAGCCATCACGCTCGCCGGCGCGTGCCGCTCAAACCGCTCCAAAACCGCGGACCAAACCGGTCCGACCTTACCCAATCCCGTGCTCATCCATCCAGGTTGGGAAGGGCACCGACACCCTGAAAGGGGTGGGTCTTAGGCCAAGAACGCCGGTCTCACCAGAACACATCCTGTCGGAAACGCTCCGTCTCGATCATCTGCTCGAGCCATTGGGAGCTGGCTGCATGGCTGGCCCCCGCCTGCTCGCCATGTATGCGAATGAGGATGTCGCGCACTGCCGGAGCCATGTGTCTGCCGTCGCCACATAGATAGATTGCAGCGCCTGCCTCAATCCCAGCCCAGACACGCTCACGGTGGGCATAAAGCGCATCCTGGACGAACCGGTTCGGATAGCCTTCAATGGCCGAGAAGGCCAGCTGCAGCTCGACGATGCCCTCCGCTGCCCAGCGCTCGACCTCATCACGGCATAGCCAATCGTGATCGGGGTGGCGGCAACCGAAGAACAGCAGGCTTATGCCCACCTCGATGCCTGCGGCCTTCTGCGCTGCCCGCTCCTCCAGAAATCCGCGAAACGGCGCGAAGCCCGTCCCTGGACCGATCAGGATCATCGCCTTCGACGGGTCGAAGGGCGGCGCAAAGGGGGGGTTGGGCGTGCGGGCGTAACCGAACACCACGTCACCCGGCGACAGGTCCCTGATGTGGGAGGAAGCGAAACCCTGGTAATCGCCCCGCCCCGACCAAGCGGGGGACGCGATTGTGCCCACGATCAGCGAGGGATCCCGCGGGTTGACCAACGGGCTAGATGCGATCGAGTAGAAGCGCGGGAGGATCGCAGCGGACACCTCGATGAACGAGCTGAACGGCAGCTCTACGGCAGGGAGACTCTCCAGCAGGTCCAACAACGTCTGCCGCCGGAAGGCGACCTGGTCCCAATCGGCCGCAAGTGCCGCAATCCGCTGCTGCGAATGGGGACATTGGGTGTGTTGCGCCAGGACGTCCAGTGCGCGGCGTGGCATCGGGGCCTGCAGCTCCACGAAGTCGCTAAGTAGCTGACGTGCGCTTACACTGCGGCCGAGTGGCAAATGGCGGTAGCGGGCCGCCGGGCCTTCAAGAGTGACTTGGTCGTCCTCATGCAGACCAAACCGTGCCAACGCGCCGTCCACCACGTCGGCGCGGTTGCGCCCATAGACGGCGAGATGATCCCCGGTCCGGTACTCGGCGCCGTCCGGCAGATGCAGGCGCAGGTACTTCGTCGCTGGCCGCGGCGGCTCCCGCGTGAAATCCCAGAGGCCGTCAGCCGGACGCACCATCTCGAGGCTCTCGATCACGGTCAGGCGCAGCACGTCGGCCGACAGGACCGCCGTTCGGATCGTGTCGCGATCTGCCATGTGCAGCGTCAGCATAGGGCCTGCCTGGGCTGCGGGCTGAATGCCGCCGAGTGCTGCCCATAGATCTTGGACGAATGCGGTCACCGCACCATCGAAATCGCCTTTCCCGTCGGCCTCGTGCCGTGAGATGATGCGCTTTGCCCCTGCGCGTTCCAGGGCAGCGTCGATGCGCTTGGGAAAGGCTTGATAATTGGGCCAATCGCTGTTTCCGATCCCAAGGACGGCGAAACGGGTGTTGGGCAAGCTCATCGTGTCGAGCTCGCCGGCATCCAGCGCCTGCTCGGTCTTCACGGCGCTGTCGGGCGCACGGCCGTTATAGGTCGCGGTGACCACAACAAGCAGCCGGTCCTCATCACCGCTTTGCCGCACGAGGCTGCCGTCCAGTGGGTGAACCGAGGTGTTGAACCCATCGGCCCGCGCTCGTTCGGCAATTTCTTCGGCGACGTCGCGGGCTGTGCCGAGGCTGGTGCCGTAGACCACGGCGAGTTCCTGCCCAGCACCTGCCACCGGGGTGCCATCCACTCCGTCCATCGCGGCCTTCACCGATGCGGCTGGGATGGCGATGCGCTCGTGCGGCTGGCGGAGCTGAACGCGCATGGTGAAGTCGTCAGGCTTGATCGTCAGCGTCTCCTTCAGCTTCAGCCGGTAACCGGCGGGATCACTGATCGCGAACCGCTGCAGGACGGTGGCGATCGCCAGCTTGGCTTCGACGAGGGCAAACTGACGCCCGATGCAGGCCCGGATGCCGTTGCCGAACGGTTTGTAGGCGTGTGGATGGTGGGCCGCCTCCGCCTCAGGCAGCCAGCGGTCAATGTCGAAGTCGTCCGGTCGCTTCCAGGCTTTCGGGTCACGGTGCAAGCCGGGCACGAAGACGCTGACCGAGCGGTTCTTGGATATCTTCCAGCGTCCGCCGATGACCTCGTCCTCGAACGGCGCCAAGCCGAACGCAGGTGCGGTGGGCCACAGCCGCTGTGACTCCTTGATGACCCGCTCGATCACAGTCAGCTGTGCCAGGTCCGAGTAGCCGGGGCGCATGTCGCGCGGCAGCACGCGGTCCACCTCGGCATAGGCTTGTGCGAGCACGTGCGGGTGACGCAGGAGCAGGAAGAACGTGAAGGTCAGCAAACCACTGGTGGTCTCGTGCCCGGCGACCAGGAAGGTCAGCGCCTGATATCGGATATTGATGTCGTCCAGGCTCTGGCCGGTCTCCGGATCAGACGCACTGAGCATCAGGTTCAGCAAGTCGCGGCTGTCGGTCGGCTTCTGACGCCGTTCCGCTACGATGGCGTCCACGACCCTGTTCATCTCAGTGATGTCGCTGGCGAACTGGCGGCGGGCACGTCTGGCCAGGCGTTGCTGGAACGGCAGGCGCCGGACGGTCGCTCGCGCCTCGATCAACCCGCGTGCGAGTGCCTCGAGGAAGCTGTCCAGCTCCTCCTTGTCGAAGCTGTTAAAGCGGCTGCCGAATCCTGCCAGTGCTATCGAGTCCAGCGTGAGGCGCGTCATATCGTCCGCAACGGGGATATCGGTTCCGGCGAGACGGGTCCATTTGGCAACCAGCTGATCGCATACCTGCTGGATGACGTCGAAGTAGCCCCGCATGGCCCTCTGGCTGAATGCTGGCATCAGGATCCGATGCGCCTTGCCCCAGTTCGGCTCCTCGGAGTAGGCGGTGAACAGCCCGTCCCCTGCGAACGCGCGCACGATGCGTAGGGCAGGGCCCGGCACCTTGCGGAACCGCGTCTCGTTGCACAGCTCGGCCACCAAATCCGCGTCCGTTACGAAGATTGAGGTCCGGCTGCCCAGGCGCATCTTGAAGATGCCGTCGGGCGAGACGCGGCCGACGTGCAGAAGAGTGTTCACCATGCCGGCGCGGGCAATCTGGTGCAGGTTGCCGAGCACGGGGAGGCCTTTCGGCTGGAAAAAGGCGTCCTCGCCGATCAGGGTAGCAGCCTCAACAGTCATGTCCGTACTCCATGTGTCCAGGCGCCTGCCGTCCTACAAAGCCCTCTTGCGACCCCCGTCAATCTTGAGTGCATTAATCAACATTACATCCGAGCCGTGCACCGAGACCGCGCCGGTCACCTGGTATGTTGATCCCGAAGATCAAGGTTGACGGCATATAGGCACCGGCTGGGTCATCGCGACCAGACCACCGCCCCAGCGCCGGTCCGCGTGCTAAGCAGCCTTATTTAGCCTGTCGCACGGATGCGGCGCTTGGCGTTCTGTGTTGAGCTGTTTGACGGCGTCCCGGATGCCGGTGTCGAGGGCAGTGGCGTCCTTGAACGTTCTGTGAGCCAGATGATGGCGCTTGAGGTCGCGCCAGGTGCGCTCGATGCGGTTCAGCTCAGGGGCATACCGCGGCAGCCACTCGACGGTGATCCAGGGCCGCTCGGCCAGTGCCGCCCGGGTGGCGCGGCTGGTGTGGACGGGTCCGTTGTCCCACACCAGCACCACGGGCAGGCGGTCGCAGCCGGGCTTCGGGCCATACCGCCAGTCCAGGCGGCGCAGCAGCCGGATCACGTCGGCGCTGGTCTTGGTCGGCGACGTACTGACGACTAGTTCGCCCGTGCCCGCGTCGAGCGCGCCCATCAGCGCCACCTTGCGCGATTTCCCAGGCGCCTGCACTCGCAGGTCGGCCCCCTTCTCTGCCCAAGCATGGGCGAGGTACGGGTGCGTCAACGCCTCGCTCTCGTCGGCATACAGCAGGGCGATGTCGCCCGCATCGGCCTGGGCCTGGCGCAGCCGCAGGCGCACGCCCATGCGCTCCACGGCATCCCGGTCTTGTCGCCCGGTCAGAACGTGCCGGGGCCGGCGCCATCCGAAGCCCCCCTTTTGAGCAGCACGCTCAAGCGTCCCGCCGAGATGCTGGCACCGGTTTGCCGCTCAATCTCGGCCCGCAGCCGCGGCAAGGTCCAGTTGGTCCGGTCCTCGACGGGCTGGCGCAGCAGCAGGCTCGCCACCGCAAGCGCGCGCTCGCCCTT
Organism: uncultured Acidobacteriaceae bacterium; assembly: GCA_964243455.1. Classification (GTDB taxonomy): domain Bacteria; phylum Acidobacteriota; class Terriglobia; order Terriglobales; family Acidobacteriaceae; genus Granulicella. The sequence continues at coordinate 16,942 of CAXTGN010000020.1, read as the reverse complement.
GGCCGGCGACGGGCCGGGTGCCAGGGTGGACCGCAGCGCGTCCACGCCACGATCAGCAAACCACCCCCGCCAGTGCCGCACCGCCTCCGCCGTCGCCCCAAACGCCTCGGCCAGCTGCAGGCTCGTCCAGCCCTGCAACGTCAATAGGATTGCACGTGCCCGGTCGGCCTCGCCACGCACGTCAGACCGCGACAGCTCTTGCAATGCTGCCTTTTGCTCAGCCGTCGCAACCAAGGGGGACCGACCAGACATGACAACCACCCAGCTTACGTCAAAGAGAACCCGACATTACCATTCGTGCGCGGAGCCGAGGAAGCCTGCTTAGCTACGACAATACATCTGGATGGAGATGTGGTGGTGGGGGACGTAAAAGTCTATGGACGGCGGCATGCTGCTGATGGCGATCCTGTTCGGGGCCTACCCGTTCCTGCTCAAGCTCTATGCGATAGCGGCTACTCTGGGCCGCAGCTCCAGGCCGGGCTGGCTCGGGTCATGCGCCAGGTCGGCTTCGTGTCTCCCTTCGCTGAATCGGAGAGTTTCGCAGGCGCGATGAAAGCTGAGCCGGATGCGGACTTGACCAGCTGCACGTTCTCGTCAGGCCCGCCGCCCCGGACGTTGCCGTTGACTGCGACGTCGTGCATGCCGGTCCCGCGACCATCCCCGGCACGACGGTCAACCTCATGACCCACCGCTCGGCAGATGCATCGACCTTCCGTGCTGCCACGCCGTTTGGCGTCACGACGGTGGCCTCGACGGTCGTCGAGGAAGCCGGCGCCTGGACAGCAAGACCCGCGACGGCTCTCAGGACGCCAGCGCCGGCTTTCCGATGGCCAAGTCTACACGCCCCAGGTAACTACGGCGGCAGCCTGAACAGGAGCAAAACACTGATGCCATGGCTCAGGCTGACCTGATAGCCGCGCAGAATGAGGCGATGTTTAAGTGGATGCAGCATGTGTTCAATGCCCGCAACGGCCTGCTGGCTGCCTGGCTCGCGCAGGCCGGCTATACAGGCATCAAGCGCGTGTTTGAGCGCGAGTATGGCGGCTTGCTGTCCACCTTTTGCGAGGGACACGAGCCCGCCGCCTTACAGGCTTGCTCTGAGTTGGGCGAACGGTGGATGACCACGAGTATCATCATAGAAGCATACGCAGCGGTGAGCGGCCTCCACTCACTGTTGGACGGCATGTTCGGGATCACGGCTGATCGCTCTCTACAAGCGGACGAGATCGAGCATAACGACATCGACTTGTCGCATGCGGTCCATCATCGTGGCTGGTGGAAGCTGCAACGCCCGATCACGCCCACCGCGGCGCAGATGGACGTGGCTTACGCCTTGGCTGTCGGTTTGTTCGACGGGGCGGCCCTGATCCCGCAAATCCCGCCGCAACGTATTGAGCAAGATGACGTGCGGGCGCTAACACCCCGCATCGGGGCTTATTACGATCCCGCCTTCGACAGCAGGCAAACCCGCGGGAAGTCACGCCTTGGCAGGAGGTTGAAGGACGGCACCCATCTCGAAAACGCGCAGCTCGCCTCGCGTTCGTGCCTCCGACGGTCGCCGACGGCTGGGATCACGGCGAAGATCTCAGGCCTAGCTAATGGTCTGATCGCAAACGCTAGTCGATCCGCAATAGTTGACGCCGTACCAGGTCCGGAACGGCTGACCGACCTGCGCGCCCTAGTCCAACTCGCTGAAAAGCTGGCAGCGGCATTCTCCGGATGAAAGATGTGTTTGTCGTCCATGTGTAACGAACGCAGTCCAGCAGCCGGGAACCGTTCATCGGACCCACAGCGATTTTCGGCTCGCGCGTCGGGCGCGGCGAGCGAGGACCTATATCTGAGCGCTCAGGAAGCGGCATCGGCGCTGGGGGTCAGTGTGGCAACGCTTTACTGCTACGTCAGCCGCGGTTACGTCCGGACCTATAAGACGCCGGGGCAGCGGGCGAGCAGGTACTGGCGGTCGGACATCGACCAAATCAAGCAGCGGCGCTCATTGCCTGCTCGCAGCCAGCACTCCGCGATAGGTTTGAACTCAAGCATCACATTAATTACAAACAACGAGGTATTCTATCACGGACTCAATGTCGTGGAGTTGGCGAAGAGCCTCAGCTTCGAAGCCGTTACAGCGCTGTTATGGCAGATGCCAGAGGCGGATGTTTTCGGCGACAACCTTCCGGAGCCCTCGGCCAAGCAATCGGCTGTCATGGACGCTTTAGGGCAGTGCGGCCTTGTCGAGCGCATTATGCTGCTCGCGCCGCTGATGGAACGTGCAAATCCCAGATGCTACGACCTGTCTGCGAGGTCGTTCTACCATTCCGCGGCTGCAGCTCTTCGCTGGCTCACCGCCATCGTCGTCGATGCGGACCGGCCAACTGCCGCCCCAATACATATGATGTTGGCCCGAACTGAGGATGAAGCCGATCCTGTCGCAGACATTGTTCGCCGCCTGCTCGTTCTATCGGCCGACCATGATCTCGATCCTACAACGCTCGCAGTCCGGGCGGTCGCGAACACGGGTGTTTCTCCCTACCGGGTCATAATGACAGGCCTGATCGCGTCCGGGGGACATCGCGGTCCGATCGGCGCGTCGGTGGCGGTCGCAAGATTGCTGAACGAGGCGCTGCACAGCGCGGACCCAGCCGCGCCTTTTCTCGAGCGCCTGCGGAACGGAGAGGCTCTTCCTGGGTTCGGTTCCGGCCACTATGCCGGCACCGATCCGCGGACGGAGGCTTTGCTTCAGGTACTTGAGCAAACTCTTGGTGACCGCCCGATGGTCGCAAAGTTTCTCCGCCTCGTTGCGATCGCGAACGATGCAACGGGATTGCGGCCGAGCTTCGGCATGATGCACCTCATCATTGGCCGCGTCATCGGCCTGAGTGGATGTGACGTCGACGGATTGCGCTTGTCTCGAGTCGCGGGCTGGATGGCCCACGCGGTGGAGCAGTACAGTGAACACGCGCTAATCCGGCCTCGTGCCAATTACCGCGGTCGGCTGCCCGGTTGAGGCACCAAGCCGCGTACAAGCTTCGTGTTGATTTTGCCAATCAAGATTGACACAGCAGTAGCTGCATCATTCTAGTAACGCTTCCTTGACTGGAGGTGATCAATGAAAGCAGGCTCGTGAGAGGATGGCCAATGATTGTGGAAGGCGCGTCAACTGCAGGTTAGCAACTACCCGCGCTTGACTATGACGGCTAATGATCCAGCCTAAGAGCCCTATCGAAACCTGCTTGGCCACAATGAACACAGTACTTTACGCGGGTTCTGACTGGCTCTCTAAGTGTCTGTCCGGGATCATCTCCTTGAAAACGCCTCTTCGCGCCGCGTGGGCTTGCACAGGCCGAAGGTCCTGAGTGCAGCACGCATCGAGTGACCAGGCCCTATCTGGGCTGACATTCATGGCAGAGTTTCCAAGGGTATTCAGTAGTTTGATCCCGGACAGACACTAAGCCTGGCTAGAATAAGAAGGGGAAACGTTTGTGAAAGAAGAAGAGGCGTTGCATTCGATGAGCGATAGCGCCAACGCTGCGGCTACGCCGACAGCCAGGCTTGCGGCGTGCGCTGTCTTGCTGGCGGTCACTGGCTTTGCCGGGCATGCAACAGCCGACGAACTCGCCGACACCGACGGCACCACGACGGTGCGGCTCGCACAAGCAAGCGATCCGGCTGTGCTGCCTGCCGCCCCGCCGACTGCGGGCCAGGCTACGCCGCCGAACTACAAGCGGTTCGACCCCCTTCGCATCAGGGGCGTGAACATCCCTTTGCCGGGCCCGGCAGACACGATCACGGGGGAGGCGCTTGGCCTGCGTGACAAGCTTTCCGCGTTGGGGATCGGCTGGTTCGGCTTCTCGACCTCGTTCTTCGCCGACAACGTGCTGCGCCACGGCCTGCCGCTGCACAACCTGCGGTCGAACCAGGTGTACAACGGCCAGTTGCCAACCCTCTTCACCTCCAACATTCTAGACGTCACTTACGACCTCAGCCGCTACGGAGTGCCTGACGGCCAGGTCGTCGCGGGCGTCACCTACACGACGACAAATTGGAACCCGGCTGGCCCGCGTGTGACGGGGTTATCGGGCTTGACCTACTACCAGACGCTCTTTAACAAGAAGGTCGAGGTCAATGTCGGCTACGAGGTGAATAGCCTGCAATACCTCGGCACCTACGTCGGCGGGAGCATCGCAGGCGGTATATTCGGTCCGAACGGCACGATCCCGGTCGAAACCGGCATAAACAACGCGACCGTCTCCACGCTGGGCGCGAACGCGAAGGTCTATTTGCCGTTAAGCTTCTACACCAAGTTCGGCGTGCAGCGCGCAATCAGCCCCGACGGCACGATCATCGAGCATAACCAGAACGCATCGGAGGTCCGCTTCAAGGTCCCCAACGCCGGGGCGTTGTTCATTGATGAGACCGGCTACCAGACGAATGCCGCACCCGGCCAGTTAAGGACGTGGGTGCGCGTGGCGGCAAACTACACGTCGAGCAACTACCGCGAAATCAGCAGCACCCTAGGGCAGCAGCAACGTGTGCGCGGCGAAGGTGAGTACGGGCTCTATGCGCTTGCCGACCAGCAGATCCTGCAGACCAACCCGCACCCAGGCACGGCCGGCCAGGGGCTCTACGTCGGAGGCTCGGTCTTCTACGCGCCGTCCGGCTTCAACCTGTTCGCCCGGAATTACGAAGCGAGGGTGTATGGCTTTGGCCTGATTCCGGGCCGGCCAACAGACTTGGTGAGCGCGGTGTTCGACGACACAGTGTTCAGCAATTACCTGGTCGCGGCGGCCCGCCACGCCGGCGCCCTGGCCCATGCGGATGCGAAAAGCTACACCGTGTCCTACAGTGCTCACGTCCTGCCGGGCGTCTACCTGAACGCCGGCTTGGCCTACGTCGACCACCCGACTCCTGTAACCTACAACGGGAGAACTGGCAGCGCCCTCAACGTCCTACTCGGCACGTCGCTGTTCTTTTAAGGACGGCGGTGTTTCTCATGAACCGAAGCTGCTTTCATTCGCCTTCGGCTGTATGTCAGTATGAAGCGGTCGTGTGCAAATGAGAGCGTAAGAGTGATATCGCTCGATCGCGTAAGCAATCCAACTGACCAGCCTGCTGAGGCGGAAGAGAAGTGAACTGCGCTGTATTTGCTGGAGGCTCCACCTCTTAAGAAGGTGGAGCCATGACAACCAAAACGATGAGCAAGTCTTCATCCGACGTATGCGAGCGCCCGGTACTGGAGCACGTGGATGACCAACCACCGCGTGGCGCTGGGCGACACGTCCATGGCCGCGTAGCACTTAAGCCAACACGCCTCCGGCAAACCCAATGCGGTTCACGTTGCAGTGCGCCGGGACCTCTGGAAGGAATAGAGTTTCGTCACGTCCAGCCAGGCAGCAAACATAAAGAAACTCCGTCCAGTCCTCCGCAACCCCATTACCTATGCGCTCCGCTACGCAGCATAATAGCCAAGGCCCAGCTCAAGTGAAGGCAGCCAACGCTGGCAAAGCAAGCAGCTTAATGAGCGGCGTCACATCAGCGAGGTCCTCGAGGCTCATAACTATGCGTTCGATCTCCGCCTGGCGTTCTGGCTCGATCAGTCCCTCGGTCAGCGCGTGGTACTTGAACCCAATCTCCTCGCTGCTTTGAGGTTCAAGCACCGCACGTGGCCCCTGTCGCATACTTTCCAGACACTGACCATCCGTGAACTTGATCCGCAACCGCGTCCTTCCGCGTCCACGCGGGCCACCCTTGTCGAACTCGGGATCATGGTGTGCGATGATGCGCGGGATGAGCGTCCAGACGTCATCCTGTTGAATGCGTTGGGGAGAGAACTGCGGCACCAGCGCCGCCCCGTCCAGGATACCGACCGCCAGAGCATAAGCGACATTCATCTGCGCCGCAATCGCCGTGATCGGCCGTTCCAGCACCCACCACCCATGATGGTAAACCGCATGGGACAGGTCGACATCAATGCTCTCGATCTCATTGGCACGGAGCGGACGCCGGGCTGAAATCTCGAATAGAGCGTCCAACGGTGACAGCAGGCCACCCATTGCAGCGTAGGGCTTTATGACGATCCGCTGAGTTTCCCAGTGTTCGCCGAGGCCGTTGCACACTTGAGATGCGTCAGGCTTGTGCCCCTCCCCGAAAGTGGACAGGAAGCCGCCATACTCCCGCTCGAACACGCGCTTGATCCCGGTGTAGCCGCCGTGCGCGAGCCAGGCTGCGACAAGGCCATTGCGTGCGCTAAGGCCGTGGTGCATGCGCTTGCTCATCGCCTCGAACTGCGCGGCCATCAATCCAGCGGACTGCGTGCCGGCGAGTCCCAGTGCGTCCTCGAACTGCGCGGCGTCCAGGCCCAGCAGCGTACCTACGGCTGCAGCGCTGGCGTGCGTGCCGAACACCGAGCCAGAGTGCCAGCCGCGGGACAGCATCTGCGAACCGTGCAGCGCAAGGCCGACCCGGGGTCCGACCTCAAACCCGGCGATGGCCGCGTGGAGGAACTGCGCCCCGCTGACGTTCGGGAGCCCTTCGGCGCAAGCCAGCAGTGCCGGCAAAACAAGGGAGGCGCTATGCAAGGGTGCGTAAGGGTGAAAGTCGTCGAGTTCAAAGCCCTGGATGAAGGTTCCGTTCAACAGCGCAGCGCCAGGTGCGCTCGTCGTGCGGCCCCAGCCGATCAGGCTCCGGTCGCCTGTACCTTCAAGCCGGGTGATGAGGTCAACTGCCAGGCGTGACCATGGCAACTGTGCGCCCACGATGGCGCAAGCCAAACCATCAAGCATGATCGCCTTGGCGCGCTCCTGGACGGCTGGAGGAACCTGCTCCAGCGTCCGGTTCGCCAGCCATGTGGCAAGTTGCCCGGTCGGGCCGGTCGGGTTGGTCGCGCTGACACGGGCCTGCTGAACGATCGTATCCAAGTTACCTCTCCTATATCAGGCCGGTGCCTAAGCAAACCTCTGTAGGTTTGCGCACAGATGTAAAGCTAAGTAGGCTTGCGCGGCCTGGCACGGCGGCAGGCCATCTGTGTGACAGGCCGCGCAAGCCTGCTTAGAACCTGCACTGGCCGAGTCCGACCGACTTGTTCGGATAGAAAGTTTCCCTCACTGCGAGAAGCATCTCCTTCCAATCCTTGCGGTCTGCGGAGAGCTGATCCCCGCGAAAGAAGGCCTCGCTTGTCCCGCGGCGGATGACGGCAGCCGGAATGGCAATCTGGTCAGTGGACGCGCTCATCCTCAAGCTCCCGCCTGCGTGTCGCCTACAAGTACCGCATCGCCGTCGACGGTAAGCAGCGCGCCATGGCCCAGGCTTGCCTTCTTTAGGGCAGCAACGGCCTGCTCCGCCTCCCCGGCGGGAACCGGGAACGTTTCATTGTCGTCGTTGTTCCGGACGAACGTGAAGGAGGCTCGTGCAACGCCCAAGCCAGCAGGCTCGAGCTGCGCCAAAAGGCCGATCCAGTCACCGTGCTTTTTGCCCAGGTGCCCGGTGTGGAAGGAAAAGCTACCCAGGCCGTAGAAAATCGGCTTGCCCTTGTAGATGCCGACGGGCAGCGGCCTGTGCGGCCCGTGACCCATGACGACATCGGCGCCTGCATCGATCGCAGTTCGCGCTATCTGTTGCATGTAGGTCAGCACCTCGGTCGAGAGCCCCCAGTGACAGGAGGCGATAACGACATCGGCTTGCGCCCTGAGCGCCGTGACATCCTCGGCGAACCGGTCGAGGTGCCCCTGGTCGGCCCAGGTCACGATGATCGGTGGGATGCCAGGACGGTTGAACGGCGGGTAGCGCGTGTCGTGCCGGTGCATCGGCACTTGATAGGCGGTGTGCCCGCGGATGACGGCGATGCCGGCACCGGTCTCGCTCGCTTCATGGTTGGTCGCCCAATAGATCGAACTGCGCTGAAGGAAGCCGTATCGCACGCCTCCTTTCTCAACCACCACCGGTTGCCGCGCCGCCGCAAGATTCACGCCAGCACCTGCATACGGCATCCCATAGCGATTGAGGGTCTGTATGGAGTTCAGGATCGCGGCTTCCCCATAGTTGACGTTGTTGGCGATGCCGACGACGTCGATCCCTGCGGATGCGAGCACACGCCCAGCTACATCCGGCGCCGCGAAGAAGCCCTCATGCTCGATTACCTGTCCGAGCGGGGGTACATATAGCGCGCACTCGAGATTGGCTGCGACGAAATCGGCTGTCTTCAGCATAGGGGAGACTCTGTGGAGCGGCTCCTCCCTGTCGACGACATTCATCAGGTTAATGTCGCCGGTCATCAGGATTTTGGGCATCGGGTCTCCAGAGAGGTCGGTTCAAGGATCGGGTCATCCCGGCCGAGCGGTTCAAGCAATTGCGGGCCGGCCAGCAGGTGGCTTCGCTCGATATGCGGCCCATAGCCCCATCATGGCGGCCGCCCAGAGATACCCGACGACCGGCACGCCCCCATACCAGCGCATCAGGGCAGAGAGGATGAACGGCGCAGTCCCAAGGAAGACTGCAAGACCCAAATTATAGGAAAGCCCGATGCCGGTGAGCCTAATCTCGGTCGGAAATTGGGACGAGGCGATTGCGAACGCACACCCGACGCTTCCCATCGCCAAGGATGTGAGCAGATACCAGCCCAGGAGCACGACCGGTCGTTGCAGCGCCCCATCCAGGTTAAGGCAGAAGCCGATGCTGGCCAGCACGATGCCGAGGCAGCCGAGACTCAGAGCGCGGCGCAGCCCGATCCTGTCGCCCAAACGTCCCCAAGCAAAGGCCGATAGCGACAGGACAAGGAAGGATGCAGCGACAACGCCCTTCATGGTGCCTACCGGCACTTTGTAGTGCTCCTGCAGGTAGGCCGGCCCATAGGCGTAGAGAATGGCAATGCTGGTGCCGACATAGCCACCTAGCAGCATCACCGTCGCAACCTGCCTCCAGTGGCCGCGCAACACCGCGCGCACCGGCGGCCTCGCAGCAATGGAGCGCTGGGCTTTGATCCGCTCGAACTCGGGGCTTTCGTGCAGGCGCTGGCGTGCCCACAAGGCCACCAAGCCCAACAGCCCGCCGAGGAGGAAAGCAAACCGCCACCCGAATGCATGAACGGCACTGGCGGACATGATGGAACTGAGCAAAATAGCAACAACGGCCGCGAGCAGGTAGCCGAGGTGGATCGCACCGTAGAGTGCTCCGGAAGCGAGTCCGACACGGCCGGGCTGCGCAGACTCGGTGATGAAAACCGTCGCCCCGGACAGCTCGCCAGCGCTCGCCATGCCTTGAAGGACTCGCATCAGAAGAAGGAGGGTCGGCGCCACGAGGCCGATCTGCGCGTATCCAGGCAGGAGTCCGATCCCAAGGGTTGGCACCGCCATCAACAGGATGGTCATGAGAAAGGACGCCTTGCGGCCGAGCCGATCGCCGATCCGCCCAACCACAAAGCCCGCAGCCGGACGAAAGAAGAAGCCCAGCGACAGCAGGGCGAACGTCTGGAGCTCACGTATCCAGGCTGGCTGATCCGACGAGAAGAAGGCATCGCTGATTGGGGCTATGAAGATGGCAAATGTCTGGAATTCGTAGAACTCCAGCATCGAACCTGCTGCGACCAGGCCAATCGTCTCCCAGCCGGCCTTCGTCGCTCCAGGCTGCTGCGCCAGGGTTGCCGAGCCTTGAATGAGGGCCTTGCCGGATGATGCAGGCGATCCTGACACGGTCGTTGAGTTCCTCCCCCGATGCCAACAGTTCGACCACGGCATGTACTCACGTTGCACGCCTGCGCTCACATATGCCACAGCAACTTTAGTAACATCTACTTGCGCCCCAGGTGTCAAGTGGAGCGGTGACATGAGATGGCCCGAACCCGCCGCCATGACGCAATCAGAGAGCGCCATTGCTGCCGACCGGGGTGAAAGCCTCCAACAGAGGCTTAGGCTGCGACTTCAAGTACCCGCTTACGGGTCCGGGAAGCCACTCAAACGGTCGCTCGCCACTGTGTCGCAAGGGCTGGACTTTGGTAAAGTCAGGGGCATATCCTCCTCCGAAACCGGAGTTGACACTCATGCCCTCCAAAGCCCGGCTGCTTCGCAGATGCTTGCAGGATGACGCGATCGTTCTTGCGCCAGGAGCCTATGATGGCATCACTGCGCGCCTGATCGAGCAGGCAGGCTTTCCTGCGGTTTACATGACTGGCGCTGGTACGTCTGCGGCCCGGGGGTATCCGGATTACGGCCTGCTGACCATGACCGAGATGGTCGATAACGCTGCGGTTCTGGCGCGGGCGGTCGATGTGCCGGTGATCTCTGACGCGGACACCGGATACGGTAACGAGCTGAACGTGACCCGCGCGGTGCGCGAGTTCGAGGCACGTGGAGTCGCTGCGATCCATATCGAGGACCAGGTCTCACCCAAGCGGTGCGGCCATCTCGACGGCAAGGAGGTGGTCCCACGCGATGAGTTTGCCTCGAAGGTCCGCGCCGCGGTGGCGGCCAAGCGGGACCCAGATTTCGTGCTGATCGCTCGTACCGATGCTTGTGCCGTGCTCGGGCTTGAGGAGGCGTTATTGCGCGCCAACGCCGCGCTGGAGGCCGGTGCCGACATGGCCTTCGTGGAGGCGCCACGCACGCTGGAGGAGCTGGCTGCCGTCCCCAAGCGCGTGAGCGGCCCGTGCATGCTCAACGTCGTGCCCGGCGGCCGCACGCCGGCCATCGACATGAACGAGGCGCAAGCGATGGGCTACCGGCTTGCGATCTTCCCCGGCGTGTGCTTGCGGGAGGTGATCCCCTCGGTAGACGCAGCGCTCCAGTCGCTCAAGGCAACGATGCGAGCCAACGCCGCGCCGCCGGGGGCCACGGTGCTGGACACCTTCCGGCGCTTCGGCGCCGACGAGTGGGACGCCCTGCGCCGGCGCTACGACACTCAAGCTGCGGCTGAATAGTAGGAACTTGGTTATGCCCTCGACGCTATTCGACAAGGTTTGGGATTGCCACGTCATCAGGAACCTTGGCGACGGTTGGGCGTTGCTTCACATCGACCGTCACCTGCTGCACGACCTGTCCGGGCCGCCGGCGCTCAAGGCCCTACGCGACCGCGGCATGAAGGTGCGCCACCCCGAGCTTGTCTTCGCTACCCCGGACCACGCGGTGTCAAGCGCGCCGGGCCGCACTGGCGACACTTACGCTCCCACGACTCGCCTGTGGCGCGGGCTGCAGTTGTTGACGCACGAGGCTGGCGTGCGCCTATTCGACCTCGGGCAGACCGGGCAGGGCATCGTTCACGTCATGGGACCGGAGCTTGGCCTGGTGCTGCCGGGTCTCACCTTGATCTGTGGCGACAGCCACACCTGCACCAACGGTGCACTGGGAGCGCTGGCCTTCGGCGTTGGCACTTCAGAAAGCACTCATGCGTTGGCCACCCAAACCATGCGGCAGCGCAAGCCCAAGCGGATGCGCGTGCGGCTGGAGGGGGCGCTGGGCGCAGGCGTGACGTCCAAGGACGTGATCCTCCACCTGATCGGACGTCTGGGGGTTGCAGCAGGGGTTGGACATACGATCGAGTACGCAGGCCCGGTTGTTGAGGACATGGGGATTGAGGGGCGGTTGACGATTTGTAATCTGTCGGTCGAGCTTGGAGCCAAAAGTGGTCTGATCGCACCAGACGACACCACTTTCGCCTATCTCCGGGACCGGCCGTTCGCGCCGAAGGGGGCAAACTTTGACCAAGCCGTGCAGGCTTGGCGGGAACTGAAGACCGATGAGGACGCGGTGTTTGACCGAGACCTCGCGATCGACGTCGCAGCGGTTGCGCCCACCATCACCTGGGGCACAACTCCCGAACACACCATGCCGGTGGACGGGCTGATCCCCGATCCCGACCGCGAGGCTGACCCGGCTGTGCGCGAGAACCGGCACGCAGCACTGGATTACATGGGGCTGGAACCCGGCAAGCCACTGGCCGGCACCAAGGTGGATGTGGTGTTCATCGGCTCCTGCACCAATTCTCGCATCACCGACCTGCGTGCCGCGGCAGCCATCGCTCGCGGACGGCATGTCGCGGACAGCGTTACCGCCTGGGTTGTGCCAGGCTCGGTGGCGGTGAAGCGGCAAGCCGAGGCGGAGGGCCTGGACCGGGTGTTCCAGGACGCAGGCTTTCAGTGGCGGGAGCCGGGCTGCAGCATGTGCGTGGCGGCGAACGGGGAAGTCGTAGCGCCCGGTGCGCGGTCAATCTCGACCTCCAACCGCAACTTCGTGGGCCGCCAAGGGCCAGGCGCTCGCACCCACCTTGCCAGTCCCGCGATGGCCGCTGCCGCTGCCATTGCAGGCGCCATCATCGACGTTCGCCGGGTGTAGAACATCATGCAGCCTTTCGCTAAGGTCGTGGGGAGCGCTGCTCCTTTGATGCTTGCCAATATTGACACCGACGTTATCATTCGCATCGAGCGGCTGACGACAGGCGACCCGGCACTTCTCGGCCGATACGCGCTGGAGGCCCTCCGCTTCCGCCCTGATGGTGGCGAAGACCCGGAGTGCGTGCTGAACGCGCCTCGGTTCCGGGATGCGCCAATCCTTCTTGCTGGTTCTAACTTCGGCTGCGGATCGTCGCGCGAGCCTGCGGTGACTGCGCTCATGGCCATGGGCTTGCGTTGCGTCATCGCCGACAGCTTCGGCGACATCTTCTACGCCAACTGCTTCCAGAACGGCTTGCTGCCCGTCCGACTGGGCGAGGCCGCTATTTTGAAGTTGGCGAACGAGGCCCAGGACCGGCCGGAGCCGTTCACCATCGACCTGCTGCGGCAGGTGGTGATCGCGCCCTTGGGTGCCGAGCACGCCTTTGCCATTGATCCGTTGCGCCGCACTGCTCTCCTGGAAGGGCTGGATGACATCGGGTTGACCTTGAAGGACGCCGCCGAGATCGGTGCCTGGCAGGGGCGGGACCGTGCGGCCCGGCCCTGGGTCTGGAACATGCAGTCAGCCGCGTGACGCTCTGGCGCTTCGATGGGTCGGGCGGCATGAAACCTTGGCCGATAAGCTGGGCGCGGCGGTTGGCGCGTCGCGGGCGGCGGTGGACGCGGGGTATGTGCTCAACGGCTGCCAGGTGGGGCAGACCAGCAAGACTGTCGCGCCGGACCTGTATGTGGCCATCGGCATCAGCGGCGCCATCCAGCACCTGGCGGGCATGAAGGACAGCAAGATCATCGTCGCCATCAATAAGGACGAGGGCGCGCCGATTTTCCAGGTGGCGGATTACGGCTTCGTCGACGATTTGTTCGCCGCCCTGCCGGAGATTGAGGCCGAGCTGGCGCTGGCCTCGTGAGTGCCGGCCCCCCTGTGTCCGTCGATTGCCTGAAACGCGAAGGTCCGGTCTCGAACAGGGAGGAAGGAACTTGAACGTAGAGCAGCAAGGCCGAGGGCAGCCCTGGCTGGATAATTACCCAGAGGGAGTCGACTGGTTTGCGCCGATCCCGGCCGCCCCACCGCATACGTTACTTCAGGAGGCCGGGACACGCTTCAGCTCGCGCCCGGCCTTTGACTTTCTGGGCCGTCGCACCACTTGGGCGGATGCGGCCGGCACTGCAACGCGCATCGCTGCCGGGCTGCAACGGCTGGGTCTGAAGAAAGGCGACCGCATCGGTCTGCTGCTGCCTAACTGCCCTGCCTATCCGCTGCTGTTCTTTGGAGCGCTGCAAGCCGGCCTAACCGTCGTAAATTTTAATCCGCTTTACACCCAGCGCGAACTGGAACATCAAGCTCGCGACGCAGGCATCAGCCTGATTGCCACCCTGGACCTGAAGGCAACTTATTCCAAGGTCGCGGCGTTGCTAGCCTCCGGCATAACCCCACGCATCCTGGTCTGTCCCTTCGGGGACATGCTGCCGGCCGGCAAGCGCATCCCGTTCGAATTGCTGAGGCGGCGGGATCGCGTGACGCCTCTGCGTGATAACGCCCATATCTGGTTCGCCGATCTCTCCACTCCCAGCCCGGCACCCACTCCTGTCTCCATCGATGCCAGGCGGGACGTCGCGGTCCTGCAGTACACCGGTGGCACTAGCGGCTTGCCAAAGGGCGCGATGCTCAGCCACGCCAACCTTCACGCCAACGCTTTCCAGACCCTGATGTGGTTCAAGGACACCCGAATGGGGGAGGAGCGGACGCTTGCCGCCCTTCCATTCTTTCACGTCTTCGCCATGACGACGATCATGCTGTTCTCGGTCCTAGCTGGGGCCGAGGTCATCATGCTGCCGCGGTTCGAACTGAAGAACGCTGTCCAGACGATCGCACGCTGCCGTCCCATCTTCCTGCCTGGCGTACCCACTATGTTCAATGCCATTGCGGACTACGAAGGGCTTATCAAATCAACCAGCATCCGCTTCTGCATCAGCGGTGGCGCTCCGTTGCCACCGGAGGTCAAGGCACGGTTCGAGGCACGTACTGGCTGCGTGTTGGTTGAAGGTTACGGCTTGACCGAGGCCAGCCCCTGCGTTGCCTGCAACCCGCCGGGTGGGCTGAGCAAGACCGGCTCGATTGGCTTGCCAGTCCCCGGCACAGTGATCGAACTGCGGGATCCCGCGGATCCCATGCGTCCCGTTCCGCTTGGGGAGCGAGGGGAGCTGTGCGTTCAAGGTCCGCAGGTCATGCTGAGCTACTGGAAGCAGCCGGAGGCGGCAGCGGCCAGCATCACGCCGGACGGGTTTCTTCGCACAGGAGACATCGCCGTCATGGACGCGCAGGGTTACTTCAGCATCGTTGACCGCATCAAGGACCTGATCCTGGCAGGCGGCTACAACGTGTATCCGCGCATCGTGGAGGACGCGGTGTACCAGCATCCCGCGGTGACCGAATGTACGGTGATCGGCGTGCCGGACAGGTATCGCGGGGAGATGGTGAAAGCGTTTGTCGTACTGCGGCCGGGCATGGAGCTGACGGCTGAGGCCCTGCTGGCGTTCCTTAAGAAGTATCTGTCCCCCATCGAGATGCCCAAGCAAGTTGAGTTCCGCGACAGCCTGCCCAGGATGCTGATCGGCAAGTTGTCGAAGAAAGAGCTTGTGGAGGAAGAACGGGCGAAGCGAGGAGCTGCCGATATTGGCCGAGGCGGCGGCGAGGAGGGAACATAGAAATGGCGGATGGATCAGTGGATCATGTGGACTCGACGCTGCGCCTCGCGCAATTCGCCGTCGGTCAGCGTCTCGACAAAGTTCCGGAGGCGGTGCGCTCCGTCTTCAAGGCGCTCCTGCTCGACAACGTCGGCGTCATGCTCGCCGGCGTGGTGCAGCCGGTGTACCGTTCTGTCGCTGCCGCGACGCAGGCGGCAAGCGGGACGGGAGACTCGGAAGCGATTGATGGGACCTCCGTCCCGTTCTCTTCTGCCGTCCTGCTCGACGGCTTGGCCGCGGCCGGCTTCGAGTTCGAACAGGTGATGCAGAACGCCCACCCCTCGTCGGCATGCTTCCCGGCGCTCCTTGCGCTGGCGACGAAGCACCGTGCCTCCGGCGCCGAGTTCTTCGCCGCAATGATCGTTGCCTACGAATTGGCGGCACGCATCGGCGCGGCGTGCGGACCGGCGGTCGAGCATGAGCGTGGATTTCACAACCCCGGCCTGAACGGCACGCTCGCATCAGCGGCGGGCTGCGCGCGGTTGCTGGGGCTTGATGCCCGGATCTGCGCCTCGGCGATGGGCATCGCGGCTTCCAGCGCCGCGGGGCTGCTCGCCTTTGCCGAAACGGGCGCGATGACGAAGCGCCTGCATCCCGCCAGGTCGGCCCAGCTCGGACTGGAAAGCGCGCTCATGGCGCAGGCTGGGGTCGAGGGACCCAGGACGGTGCTGGAGTCCGCCCACGGCTTCCTGCGCGCTTTCTCTCCAAAGCCTAATCCCTCGGCCCTCTGCCGGAATCTCGGTGAGGTCTGGAGTGGTTCCAAGATGATCATCAAGCTGTCGCCGGTGCACGCCTACGCGCTGGTATTCGTGCAGGCGCTGAACGATGCCCGGGACCGAGGCGTGCATTGGTCGGCCGAGGAGCTCGTGTCGGTGGTGGTCGAGGCCGGACCTGCCCCCATGAACCCGCGCCACATGGACACCGATCCGACCAGCCTCGTGGGCGTGCAGTACAGCGTTCCCTATAGCATCGCGACCGCGATTGCCCGAGACCTTCGGAACCCGCTGCTGCTCGATGACAGCGTCATCAACGACCCGCAGGTCCGCGCCGTCATTGGCAAGCTCTCCTTCAAGCAGATCAGCCAGGACCCTAGGCAGCTCGATGGGACCGTCACGATCATCACGCAGGGCGGGTCGTTGCGGTTCGACGCTGCGGCCTATCCAGGCCTTCCCGGCTTGCCTGGCTACACGGCGGCAATCGAAGGGAAGTTCGACCGTATCTTGGCTGCGCTCGGGATCGAGGAGCATGCCACCCGGCTTCGGGAGGCTGTCAGCGGCGCTGAGACGTCTGCGGAGATCAGCGGTCTGCGCAACGCGCTCCTGGCGGCCGGAAAGGACGCTGCCCGGCGGACGGCGTAGAAATGCCGCTGCAAGTCAGTCCGGGGAGTGTCAAAAACCTGGGGCAGCCTACTTGCCCGCCTTGAGCTGATCAGCCTGGCTGATGCCTGACAAGGGCAGCAAGTTGCCCCAGGTTTTTGACACTCCCCTCACCACCCCGGAACCCAATAAAAGCCACCACAGATTGCATCGGCGAGCTGCTCAAGGAAGTCACGCCCACGGCGTTCGCGAACTATCTCCGGACGGCAGAATACGCAACCTGAAGCAATCACGCTCTAGTACTACAGCCGGGTTTCACCTGAGCGCCCCCGTGTTCGCCTGCGCCAGTGGGCGCGTTTGGCGCGTTGCTGGTGCCGCCGTCGCCAAGTGGACCATCGCAGGGCGGCGTCGGGCCTGGGCGGTTTTCGACCGGCGAGGGCTGCGATGAGCCGCCTGACCTCGGGCACGGTGAGTGGCAGCAGGTCCGCTTTGAGGTTTGCCGGGTCCGCAC